>JAGNNG010000444.1 GCA_017990795.1 Deltaproteobacteria bacterium | reverse complement strand
CGGGCGGCTCGGCAGCGGCGGTAGCAGCGGACCTGTGTCCGATTACGCTGGGCACCGATACCGGCGGCTCGATTCGACAGCCAGCGGCGCTGTGTGGCGTGACCGGCATGAAGCCGACGTACGGTCGAGTGTCGCGCTATGGCGTAATTGCGTTTGCCAGCTCGCTGGATCAGGTGGGACCGCTTGGCCGCAGCGCGCGTGATGTTGCGGCAACGCTATCGGTTATCGGCGGTCACGATGCCCACGACGCGACCAGCATTCCAGAGGCGCAGCCGGACTACCTGGCCGCGACGACGCAATCGGTCAAGGGCCTGCGCATCGGCCTGCCCAAAGAGTACTTTGCCAAGGGTCTGGACCCGCAGATCGAAGCTGCAGTGCGGGCGGCGATTGACTCTCTGGTCGCGCAAGGCGCAGAGCTGGTCGAGGTGTCGCTGCCGCTGACTCAGTACGCCATCGCGGTCTACTACCTAATTGCCACTGCCGAGGCCTCAAGCAATTTGTCGCGCTACGACGGCGTGCGCTACGGACTGCGCGTGACCCCGACGGTCGAGCAGCTGATGAGCGAAGGCGGTCAGGCGGCCACCAAGTCGGCTCTGATCGAGATGTACAAGCGCACCCGAGCCGAGGGCTTTGGCGCCGAGGTGAAGCGCCGCATCATGCTGGGCACGTATGTGCTGCGTTCGGGTTACTACGATGCGTATTACCGACGGGCTGGGCAGGTGCGGACGCTGATGGCGCGCGACTTTGCGCAGGCGTTTGAGAAGTGCGATGTGCTGGCGACTCCGACCTCGCCGATCTTGGCGTTTAAGGCGGGTGAGCGCACGGCGGACCCGCTGCAGATGTACCTGGCCGACATCTACACCATCAGCTGCAACCTGGCAGGCCTGCCGGGGCTGTCGCTGCCGTGTGGGCTGGCGACTCCGGAGGGTGGCAGCAAGGCGCTGCCGATTGGCCTGCAGCTACTGGGACCGCCGCTGGGTGAGGCCAACGTACTGCGCGCAGCAGCGGCGTATCAGCGTCAGACCGACTGGCACAAAAAGCGCCCGCAAGGTCTGGAAGCGTCCTTGGAAAACCTGAAAGCAGCGACGGCAACGAAGGAGTCTGCCTAATGTCCACGACCGAGACTGAATACGAGCCGGTCATTGGCCTTGAGTGTCACGTGCAGCTAGACACCAGCAGCAAGGCCTTCACCGGAGCCGCTGCCGCATACGGCGGAGCACCCAACAGTCACATCGATCCGTACACGCTGGGACTGCCGGGCGCGCTGCCGGTGCTCAATCGTCGCGCCGTCGAGTTTGCGCTGCGCATGGGCCTAGCGTGTGGCAGCAAGATTGCGATGCGCAGTGAGTTTTCGCGCAAGCACTACTTTTACCCCGACCTGCCCAAGGGCTATCAGATCAGCCAGTTTGATACTCCGATCTGCGAGGGTGGCCACATCGAGTTTGTGCTGCAGGGCGAAAAGCGCAGCGTGCGCCTGACGCGGATTCACATGGAAGAGGATGCGGGCAAAAACCTGCACATTCCGGGCGGTCGCAGCTCGCTTATCGACTACAACCGCGCGGGTGTGGCGCTGATCGAGATCGTGTCAGAGCCCGATATTCGCTCGGCAGAAGAGGCGGGCGAGTACCTGCGCGCGATTCGCCAGCTGGTGCGCTTTTTGGGAATCTCTGACGGGAATATGGACGAGGGCTCGCTGCGCTGCGATGCCAACGTGTCGATTATGCCGCGCGGCAGCAAGAAGTTTGGCCAGCGCACCGAGCTGAAAAACATCAACTCGTTTAAGTACGTGCAAAAAGCCATCGAGCACGAGATTGCTCGTCAGACGGAGATCCTGCGCTCTGGCGGCCAAGTGGTGATGGAGACGCGCGGCTGGGATGCGCAAAAAGGCACCTCGCGCAGTCAGCGCAGCAAAGAAAATGCGCACGACTATCGCTACTTTCCCGACCCCGATCTGCCGCCGCTGGTCATCGATCCGCAGTGGCTTGAGTCGATCAAGAGCGCCCTACCTGCGACGCCAATGATGCGCCGCGATGCGTATCTAAGTCGGCTGGGACTGTCGGCTTACGATGCCTCGCTGCTGACGGCAGAGCGCGAGCTGGCCGATTATTTTGATGAGCTGTGCCGAGCCGCTGGGGTGCCGACCACTGGCGACCTTAGCGATGCGCAGCGGACCCTGGCCAAGCTGTGCTCAAACTGGCTGGCGTCGGAGCTGCTCGGGCTACTTAACAAGGACAATCGGACGCTGGAGCAGTCCCCGGTGACGGCCTTTGCGCTGGCTGCGCTGGTACGCTTGATTGCCGACGGCTCTATCAGCGGCAAGCAGGCCAAAGAGGTCTTCGCGCGGATGTACGAGACCAGCGAGACCGCGGCCAGCATCGTCGAAGCGCTGGGCATGAGCCAGATCACCGACGCGGCTGTGATCGAAGCCGCCTGCCGCAAGGTCGTGACCGCGCCCGAGAACCAAAAGCAGGTGCAAAAGTATCAGCAGAATCCAAAGCTCCTCGGCTTCTTCGTCGGCAAGGTCCTGGCCGAGACCGGTGGCAAAGCCAAGCCCGATCTGGTCAACGACATCCTGCTGCGCCTGCTGGGGTCGGTCTAAGCGATGCGCATCGGCGATCCGGCCTTGATGTCACCACTGGCGTGGGATGAAGCCACGTCAGAGCTGCGGCTTATCGACCAGCTGCAGCTGCCAAGCAAAGAAGTTTGGCATCGCTATCGCGACTTCCGGGCCGTCGCGCGCGCCATCACCGACATGGTGGTGCGCGGGGCTCCGGCCATCGGCATCACGGCGGCTTATGGTGTCGCGCTGGGGGCGCTGGCAGGAGCTGATTTAGAGGAAGTGCTGGCCACTTTGGCCGCGACGCGACCGACGGCGGTAAACCTTTTTTGGGCGCTGTCTCGGATGCGGCAAGCGATTGCGGTGGCTC
>JAGNNG010000443.1 GCA_017990795.1 Deltaproteobacteria bacterium | reverse complement strand
GACAAACAGCAGCATGGGCACGGCGCTTCCCAGGAGCACGATGTTAAATGCGGTCAGGGCCAGCTTGCTGCGCTGACGGGCTAGCTCCAGTCGCAGAGGTACCAAAGACAGGGTCCAAAACAGGGCCAGCAGCAGCATGTCCATCGACACCAGCACGCCCAAGATGGTGCCTTGTGCAAACAGCGCTCGGGAGGCGCTTTGGGCCGTAAGTGCGGCTTTGGGCGCAGATAGCAGCGAGGCCAAACCCACGCCCGCCGTCAGAGGCAGCAGCACCGCAGAGAGTCCATCGACGGCCACGTGGTAGTGAACGCCCAGCACGCTGGGGGCCAAGATGGTGTTGGTGCGCTCAAAGGCGTGCTCGGAGCTATCTCGCAGGAACACTACGAACGTGACCAAGAAGGTCAGTACGGCAGTGGCCAGCGCTGTCCATCGCGCCGAGCGTGCCGAAGGGCAGAGTCGTGCCACCAGAGCCCCAGCCAGCGGTAGCGTCCACACCAAGGAGATCAGGAGCAAGTCAAAGCTCATGGCTGGCCTCCTGGGTGCGCGTCGGAGGGCTTGGCTTGGGCTGCTGGCGTGGGTAGGTGAGGAGCGGCTTCGCTCACAAGGCCTGGCTCAGCGCCCGGGCTGCTGCTGGAGTCCTCAGTACCGTGGCCGGTGAGGCGAAGCAGAAAGCGGCGCTCAAGATTGCTCAGGACGCGGGCGGCGCGTAGTACCGGGCGGGTGAACCAGCTGTCGAGGGCGGCTTCGACTTCAAAGCGCTCGACGGCGAGGCGGTAGATGAAGCGGCGGAGCTCGGAGGGCAGGTTGTCAAACCGGCGTGCAACTTCGTCGGGCTGCGTCATGCCCAAAGCCGAGCGGCGCTGGAGCGTATCCTGTAGCACCGACGGTGTACGCAGAAACTGGTAGTAGCGCAGCAGCGCGTGGCTGACAAGGTGAAGGGTCGCCAGCCGATAAAAGCCGAGGCCGCACAGCACCACCATCAAGCCGACCTGGCTAATGGTCGCGTAGACCAGGCTGGTCTTGGCATCGGCGCTGACCTGGCCGCTAAGGGTCGCCATCAGGGCCGAGATACCACCGATCAGCACCAGTGCCAGCTGCACCCACGGCGAGTGCGCAAAGATCGGCCCCGAGCGAATCAGCAAGTACACGCCTGCGTGAACCGACAGACCGCCGTAGAAGACTGCGCTCGACGCGGTGGGGCCTTCCATCGCTCGTGGTAGCCAGCCTCCGACGGGAAACAGGGCGGACTTGCCCATGGCGGCAAACAGCAGCAAAAGTCCAATCGCGGTGGCGGGGAAGCCCTCGGCGTGGTCTTGCAAGTGGTGGTGGATGTCGACAAAGCCAGTGGTGTGTAGCGCCAAGTGCAGCGACACCGCGCCCAGCAGCAGCCCGATGTCACAGATGCGATACGTCACTAGCACGCGCAGCGAGGCTCGAATCGGTCCGGTGCGCTCGTGGAAGAAGCTGACTAGCAGCACCGAGGTCAGCCCCACCACTTCCCAGCCAGCAAACAGCAGGTCGTAGCTACCCGATAGCAGCAGCAGCAACATGCCGCCGCCGAAAGTAAGCATCAGCAAAAAGAAGCGTAGAAAGCCCGGCTCGCGATGTAGGTAGTGGACCGAAAAACGACTGGTTGCCAGCAGTAGCACCGACGCCAGCAGCGCCACGGACAGCGAGGTGCCATCCAGCAGGAACAGCAGCTCGAAGCCGTAGTCGTCGGCCTGGTAGAAGTGCCCAAGCCGGATGTCTAGCGGCACCATGCCACCCGCGAAAAAAGCACCGACGCCAAGCAGCACCGACAGCAGAGAGAGCCACAGCGCCGCTTGCGAGATGAGGACGATGCTGCGCTCGGTCGGCTTCTCGCGCCACAGTACCAGCAGGCTTAGGAGGAGCACACCCAGCGCGGGCCAAGCCGGAGCTAGCGTCGCCAGTTTGCCCAGAGTAAGCAGCGTGGGGCTCATGGGCGGGCCTTTGTGGTGGTGGCTGAGGGTGCAATGCGCGCGGGTGGGACGAACTCCTGCTTGCCTTGGTACCAGTCGACCCAGGTCTGCACCACGGGGACCTGGGTGCTCGCATCGGGGCGCGGCTGCCACGGCTCAAAGCCCCGCGTGGGGTCAAAGGCCATCATTGCTCCGGTGTCGGGATCGATGGTGGTCACGCAGAGCCACTCGTGACGGACTAGCTCGGCAATGGCTGGCTGGCGCTCGACGATCTGGGCCAGGACTTCGGGGCGCGACTCAATCATCAGCTGCAGTCGCACAGGCTCATGTATTTCGATCATCTGCTTGGGGAGGCCGGTGCGCAGGTCGCTGCAGGCGCCGTTCATGACGCCAACGAGGCCGGTGACGTTGTGGGGCAGCTTGGTGCCAGCGCCCAGTCGCTCGTTGTCGACGGTGGAAAAGAAGTACTCTAGGTTGATGCCAGCGCCGACTGGGCCCACGGCAAGTAGGATGCGCTCTAAGATGCTGCCGGTCTGGTCGACAGTAGGGTCGTAAGACACCAGGAAGATGCGGCGGTCCAAAAAGACACCTCTGGATAAAGAGCGACGTCCGACGATGCAGGCGGCGTTGGTGGCGTGTCCTAGCTCGGGTCGTGCTTGGCTTAGGTCGGCGGCGCGTTCCTCGACGTGATGAAGCGCCTGTAGCCACGACATCTTGGCTGGCGCGGAAGCAAAGCGTCGCGAGCGCTCGTGGGCGTTGCGCTTTAATGCGTCGCTGAGGAGCTGCCGCAGCGCTGCTACTTCACCCAGGCGCTCCGGCGGCACTGCTTCGTCGTACAGCGTTACGGCATCGGCGCAGGTATTGTGGACGCCGCCGACAAAGACGGTGCTGTCGGGGATGTGGATGCCGCGCTCGCGCAGTCGCTGGCGGACACCGGGGCGATTGGCCATGCGCGCAAACAAGCGGGCATTGGGACCGCCGCTGCGCCCGCCGCA
>JAGNNG010000022.1 GCA_017990795.1 Deltaproteobacteria bacterium | reverse complement strand
TCGCTCCTCTGGCATCCAATCCAGCTGAGTTTGGCCTTCGTGGACTTCGCCGATCTTGTGGATACGGCCCGAGTAGTACAAGAACCGCTCGCTGACCGTGGTCTTGCCAGCGTCGATGTGGGCGATTACGCCGATGTTGCGAACGCGGTCGAGCTTCTTTTTGCTGTTGCTCTCGGCCTTGGTGCTACCGGCGGCGGCGGCAGTGGCGGGTGGTGAGGCAGAACCGGCAGCAGTTACAGGCGGATTTGAAGATGTGGTGGACGACATGGGGCGCAGATTATAAGCATGTGGAGACAAGTTGCGATGCTAGGATTGCAAGCCCAATGAAGGAACGCCGATTGAATGCCAGTCCGTGGCGGCGACTTAGGCTGCTGCTACCGATGATGATACTTGGGGTGCTGCTGGCGGGTACCGGCTGGCCAAGCCGGGCAGGAGCGCAGGATTTTGCGGCGGCGGGGCAGCACTTCTCGTCGGCGCAGGAGCTGTTTGCGCAAGGCAAGTTCGCGGCAGCGGCAGCGGAATTCCAGGCCGCCTACGACATCACGCGCGACCCCGCGCTGCTGCTTAATATCGGTGAGTCCTGGCAGCGTGCGAGCGAAGGCAAAAAAGCCGTTGCGGCATATCGAGCCTTTGTCGCCGCGTCGCCACAAGCACCCGAGCGCGCCGAGATCGACGAGCGAATCAAGTCGATCGAAGCGGCTCTTGCACCAGCAGAAGCTGCTCCGACAGCAGCGAATGGCAGTACGGCTACTGGGGCGACGCAGCCAGGTCCAACGTCAGGGTCTGCGCCCAGCGGTGGCGGCGTAAATGCAGGCACTGGCGTCGGGAATACTCCCGTAACCGACAAGCCGGCTGTTACAGCAGACAAGCCATCCGTTACAGCAGACAAACCGGCTGTTACAGCAGACAAACCGGCTGCTACAGCAGACAAGCCATCCGTTACAGCAGACAAGCCATCTGCTACAGCAGATAAGCCTGCGGCTCAGCCTGGGGCGGTTGCAGAACCGGCGGTTCCGACGGACAAGCCGGTGATTACGCCTCCGGAAGAGAAGCCTCGGCGGCTAAAGACGGCGGCTTGGGTGTCGATTGCTAGTGCTGTGGCATTGGCCACTGGTGGGGCGATTGTCGGCTTGGGCGCGCAGAACCGTGCCGATGAACTGCGTCGTCGCACCACTCAAGTGGTCAGCGGCCAGCCGCCTATTTACGACGACAATCAGCGTGAGGCCTACACCGCGCTGCAGTCCGAAGGGCGTGCTTACAATGCTGCCAGCATTGCCCTACTGTCCGTCGCTGGAGTTGCGGCTGTGACTGGCGGTGTGCTGCTTGTGGTTGACCTCGTCCGCAAGCCCAAAGAGCAGGCCTCGGCGGCGGGGCGCTGGTCACTAGCTCCCATATTGCTACCTAGCCAGGCCGGAGTTGCGGCCAGCGGAAACTTCTGATGCGGACAGCTCGACGGAAGACTTCATCTTGGCGACCTGTGACGCTGGCGCTGTGCTCGGCGGTGGTGCTGGCTGGGGCGGCGCTGGGACTGACTCAGTGCTTTCAGCCCGACTTGCCGGCGTGCTCCTATCGCTGTAATGCCACAGAGCCACGCTGTCCCGACGAGTACGAGTGTCGCAGCGACGGCTACTGTCACCTTCAAGGCAATACCGAAGCCTGTCCCTACCAGATGAATCTAAACCCGTCTGCTGTGCCCGACATGACCCGTATCACCGACTAGCGGATAGACGCTGTTTCGCTCTGAGCCCTGCCTTCTTTCAATGGACGGTCGCAGCTTCTAGCCGGTCTTGTTCTACGCTTCCTATCGCTCTTCTCGCGCCCTTCTAACCAATGTTTGTTTTGCGTCTGCTTGTGTGGGCACGACTTGCGCTTGTGCTGTCACAGACGCGAGCAATCACGCACGACGTCTGCAGTTTCCTACGTACCCAGTGTGTTTACGATTTCGGGGGCGGCTGCGGGGACGGACGGGGCTAAAAAGAAAGCGCCCGTGACCGGTTGATCACGGGCGCTCTTGGGTTTTGCGAGGCGGTGCGCAGCTGGCCCAGACGAGCCCGCCTTGCGTACTACTTGCTTACTCCGTCGGGCCAGCGTCCGAGCGCTTCATGATGACAAACTCGACGCGGCGGTTGCGCGACCAGCAGTCCTCATTGTGCTCGCCACAGACTGGCTTGGTCTCGCCGTAGCCGTGAGCTGTCAGGCGGCCAGCCTCTACACCGTGGTCGCTGAGGTAGGTGCGCACGGCCTGCGAGCGCGCCTCGGTCAGCTTCATGTTGTAGTTGTCGTCGCCACGCTCGTCGGCATGACCCTGAACCTCGATCTCGAGGATCTGCGGATTGCCCTTCAGCGTTGCGGCAATCGCGTCGAGGATCGGGAAGCTGACCGGCAAGATGACGGCCTTGTCCGTCTCGAAGTAGATCTTGTCCAGGATCTCCAGCTTGCCCTTGCGGACGATAACGCGGCCCTTGTCTGGGCAGCCGTCTTCGTCTTCAAAGCCGTTGTAGACCTCGGGCTCGTTCGGGCACTTGTCGTCCTTGTCGAGGATACGGTCCTTGTCGTTGTCAGGATCTGGGCAGCCGTCCTGGTCCTCAAAGCCGTCTTTGTCTTCGGGATCATTGGGGCACAGATCGTCGACATCAAGGATGCCGTCTTTGTCGTTGTCCGGATCCGGGCAGCCGTCTTCGTCCTCGAAGCCGTCCTTGTCCTCGGGATCATCTGGGCACTTGTCGAGAGTATCCGGGATGCCGTCGCCATCGCGGTCTAGCTCGACGCTGTCTGGGCAGCCGTCTTCGTCCTCAAAACCATTCTTGGTCTCGGGCTCGTTCGGGCACTTGTCGTCGACATCGAGGATGCCATCGCGGTCGTTATCCGGATCTGGGCAGCCATCTTCATCCTCGAAGTCATCAAAGTCCTCGGGGTCGTCTGGGCACTTGTCTACGTCGTCCTTGATGCCGTCGCCGTCGCGGTCACCGATGTTGGGCTCGAAGATGAAGCCCAAGAAGGCGCGCCAGGTCGGCCCGCCGGTCATCTTGCCGCTGTCCGAGATGCCGTACAGACCGCCGCCAGCGCCAGCGACCATGAACGACTTCTTGGCGAGGTACAGCTTGATCGCGCCCAGGCCCTCGATGGGGTAGGCCTTCGCGTTGCCAGTCACGTCGGCATAGCCGTAAAACTCGCCGAGAACTTCGAAGCGCTGCTTGACGATGGCCAGCGAGGCGCCGATGCCGTAGGTCAGCTGCGTGCCGACGCTGCGCGACAGTCCGGTACCGCAAGCCTTGCCAGCATATTGCTGCGAGGTGTTGTCAGCTGGATAGCAGAAGCGGTTCTGCTGCTCGTCGCTGACGTTGGGCTTGCCATTGTCGGTAAAGGTCGTGCTGCCGAAGCGAATCAGGCTGCCGACGTTTAGCGCGGTGCGGAACCGACGGGTGCGGCCCCACTCCTTGTCGAGGATGACCTGCGGGTGCAGGGTTAGGTTGTTCTCGGCGATAAACTGCTTGTGACCTTCGCCGCCACCCCACTTGTCAACGGGCAGATAGACCGACAGCAGCGCGCCCAGGCCCACCGGATGCCGCGAAGTATTCAGGATGCGGCCCTTAAAGTGCAGCCCCAGATCCGAGATGCCGACCTTCGAGAACGTCATGTCATCGCGGGTATTGGCACCGCCGTCAAAGCCAGTACAGCTCTGGGTGCCGTCGGCCTGCTTGACGCAGACCTGGCGGTTACCGGTCATGATCGACAGCGGCACGCCGATACCAAGCTCAAAGTGCTTCCACAAGCCGATGGCGAACTGCAGCTGCGCGGTGATCAGGTTTTTCACCGTCAGCGAGCGACCGTTCATCACCGGGGACATCAGCTCAGGATTGGTCTCGCCGGGGTTTAGCGTCAGTACCAGCGGGTTGCTGGCCCAGGTTCCGACTAGACCCAGCGAGATGTCCTTGTGACCCAAGACCTGCGAGGCGTTCAGCGTCACGTAGCCTTTGGAGTCGATGGCCGGGCGGAACAGCTGCAGGTTGTAAGTCGGCGTCAAGAAGCCATTTTCTTGAGTTTGCGCCGAAGCCTCATGCGCGCCCAATAGCAGCGTGAGCGCCGAGACTACCAGCGCGCTTGGGCGGGCGCCGCTGGGAAACAAGTTCCGGTTTTTGGCTCGGAGGTGCATCTGCAACTTCCTACCTCATGACAAGGGGTTACAAGGACTCGAGTGACGGCCAGACGCCATCGACCTCATCGCCGACAGCGCTTCTGGCAGTATCGTCGGCAGTAAGCAGTCCTTCCGACGAGACAATACGTCCTTCAATGACAGATAGGTGTTAATTGACTTGTCTCGCATTGTCAAACGACTTCCCGCGCCGTATTTTTTCGGCTGTTTCAAGGCGCGGCTAAGGCCTTGATCTCGACGGTATTCTTGGCTGGAAAGTACGCACACAAAAAAACATGGCAGACCTACACACCGCACCTGAAGAGCTTGCCTCTGCGTCTAAACCAGTTCAGCAGCTGGCTCCGCAGTGCGCGCTGGGTCTGTCATTTTTAGGCCGGGTGGCTCCCGGGCATGTGCTACGAGCGGCTCCGATTCTGTCGTGGGCACAAAGCGTAGGCGCTAGGTCTCTGCTTTTGACCGACGGGCAAGTGATGGGCCCACTTAGCCAGGTCCTGTCCGAGCTTATGCCCGAGCTGCTGGTCCATCGAGACGAGCTACCGGTGTTGGCGCTGGAGCACTCTTTGGGAGCGATGCGGCTGGCTCGTCCTCGGGCAGCGCTGGCGGCGCTGGCTTCGCAGGAGCGTGACGAAGCTCATGCCGCGTTTCTGGTCACCGAGGCTGCGCTAGGGATGGCTGCGGAGCTAGGCGCCCCGTTTGTGCTGCTTAGACCGGGCGTGATTGGTGGTCTAACGCGTCACTGGGAGCGTGCGCGGGCGTTTTTTCTGCGAGGAGGGCTGGCCGATGATGAGGACGCGATTGACGAGCTGATGGCCGCGCGAACGGGGCTGGCGTTGCGGCATCTGGAGGCTCTGCGACGTGGTCTCGAGCAGGTCGCCAACGCCGCTGTGCGCCAGGGCATTACGGTGCTACTGCCGACGCCACGCCGTATCGTTGAGCTGCCGGTCCCACTGGAACTGCGCGCGCTCCTGGCGGAGTTTCGCGGGGCTCCGTTGGCAGCTGCGCTGGACTTGCCAGCTGCGCATCTGGCTTCTGCCATGCACACGGTGGCTCTGCGGGAGTCGGTGTTGACGTTTGGGACTGGACCGCTGGCGCTACTGGGTGACGCTTGTGGTCAGCTGGGTGGGCTGCCGCCGGGCCATGGCGAGGTCGATGTGGCCGCTGTGGCGCGTGCGCTGCCAAAGGACTGCCATCGCGCGTTTGTGCCGTGGTCTGGTCTGCACGCTGCAGAAGTTCGGCTTGGATACGAAAGCGTTGCAGCGCTGCGCATTGGCAGCGCGGTGGCGTAGTCGGAATTTGTGAGAGGGGAGACGTCGCGGCGAAGGCGACGGGAGCGACTACTGCTCGCTGAGCTTAAACTGGCTGCCGCTGGAGGTGATTCCCTGTCGCTGGCAAGCGTAGATCATGTACTGACGACCTGCCGAGTCGAGGTGCTTAAACGCTTCGCTGGCCAGCTTCACATCCTTGATGTTGCATGCAGCGGCACCAATGATGCGCCAAGCGCGGGTCGGGTTGCCTCGCTGCACTGCTTTGGCCATGCTGATCGACTGGCTGAAGTTGCCGTTTACGAACTCGGTCTGCGCGTTGGTTAGCGCCTGATCAACATCTGCCGAGGCGATCTCGGTCTTTTCCGGCTTCTCGGGCTTCTCAACCTTGTCCGGCTTTGCTGGCTTCTCGGGCTTCTCGGTCTTGTCTGGCCGAGTGTGATGAGAAGGCTTTTCCGGCTTGGTATTCGTCGCAACCGGTGGATTGTCCGTGGTCGTCGTAGCCTTGTCTCCACAAGGACGGTCGCGCGCTGCCAAAGCCTTCACCTGCTTCGAGTCGATGTCGAGCACCACCTTCAGCTGGGCCTGAAACTCGGCGCAGTTGCCTTGGGCGCGCGCATCTTCGGCGGCTTTGACGTGCGACTCGACGAACAGCGGGAAGATCTGGTCGTATTGATCACGAGCCCCACTGCGGTAGACCGAGTCCTCAGGAATTTCCTTAAAGGCGCTTAGTGCCTGGTCGTAGTGGCTGCCGCCCGCTGCGGTGGCGAAGCGCTCGTAGATGACTTTGACCTTGGACTCTTGCTCGGCTTTGTTGCGCTTGGTGGTCGCAAGGTCGCGGCTCTTGGCCGAGACAGCTGGGCTAGAGATAACCTTGCTGGTCTTCTCAATGGCTTGCGGCCAGCGCTTCGCTTGCAGATCACCCTCGACATCAACCAGCAGCTTGGCTGCTTCTGCTTCTGGATCGACGACCGGCGGTCGATTGATCCAGAAGAAAGCACCACCACCAGCACCGATCAGCAGTAGCAGCACGACCGCGATGGCAAAGATGGGCGGGCCCTTGCGATCCAGATCGACGATCTTGTCCTTGATGTCGATGTCTTGACCGGGCGGGACAAAGATCAGTCGGACGTGCCCAAGATCGATCTGATCGCCTTTGCGCAGCTCGACCTTGCCGTAGTCTTCGCCGTTGACGCGGACGCCATTGGCGCTCTGCATATCGACGATGTGGAAGTGCTCACCTTCGCGCACGATCTTGGCGTGGTGACGCGAGATCGAGCGGTGATTGAGGACCACATCATTTTCATCGGTGCGTCCGATGACCACCGCTGCTTTGTCGAGAGGAAACTCTTGGCGCGCAAAGTTCGTCGAGATGACGATCAGGCGTGCAGGCTTATCGGGGGCTTTGGCCGTCGGTGCGACAGTCTGATGCTGCACCGTGGGTAGCGAGCTACCTGGTCCCTGCGCTGCCACCGGCTGATGCGGCATCGTCGGTGAAGCAGAGACCATGTCTGGCCGCTGTCCGACATTGGCTGCGCCAGCAGGTGCACCCGGCTGCGGCTTAACGGCGGCTTTATCGAGCTTGATGGAAAGCTGGTAATCGCCAATCTGGATGCGATCACCGTCGCCAATAGCGACCTTTCCTTTGATGCGCTCGCCGTTAACTTTGATGCCGTTATAGCTGAGTACATCCTCGATATGCAGCGCATTATTCTGACGAGAAATACGCGCATGTCTTCGGGAGACATTGCGCTCCGTTAGACGAATCGTATTCCCTTCCTTCCGCCCGACGGTGATCTCGTCGCGGATGATAGGGACTTCCGTCGTCTTACCTTCGTCGTCCTCGATAATGAGCTTATACATGACCCGCGTTTTGGCGCATAGTTAGCCTAATACGGCAATTGCGATTTTAGGACCCATCACTTTGTGGGTCAAGCACCCCAGGAAAACAGCTACAAAATCTGCTCTACATCCACTTGCTCGGTGACTTGCGCGGTGCTCTGCGCGGTAGTCTGGGCGGCAAGGACCCGGTGCCTGTTCAAGGCGTGCCTTGGCTCTGCTTGGTTCTGGTCTGCTGGTCACTAGGTGGCTCACCGCTGAGTCGCCTGGCTGGCGAGCGGTTCTGCCCTTCCCGTGACCTGCATTGCGGTTCCTTGCATTCCTGTTCCTGATATTCCTGACGCTGGCATCCCTGTTACCGGTACTGCTTGTGCTTGTGCTGGCACAGGCACTTCTGATACCGGCATTTCTGGCACTGGCAGCACTGACTCACGATCCGACCCGGGGCGGCTCGAACCGGCCACTTGCTGACTCCCCAATCGCCGTGGGAGTAACCGCGCGGCGAAGATGTTCCATGTTTTTAGATAATCGTACGCGGTCCGCAGCTGGAAGTCTTCGCCTGCCTGCGTCTTGGCTGCGATAACTCCGTAGCCCGGCGGCGGGCCCGAGCGTGTACGCGACAGCTCGTGCTGCTTGTTTTTTAGATGTCCGTGCAGATCCCGCTCTTTTTGTGCGGGCTCCTCACCGATCAGAGGCTTTACCTCGGACATCTTGACCTGCTCGACGACTACATCAGGCGTGATGCCTTTTTCCTGAATCGAGCGTCCCGACGGCGTGAAGTAGCGAGCAATCGTCAGCTTGAGCGCGCTGCCATCTTCCAGCTCGATGATCGTCTGCACCGAGCCTTTGCCAAACGTCTGTGTGCCCATCACTACGGCACGTCCGTGATCTTGCAGCGCCCCGGCCACGATCTCTGCCGCTGAAGCCGAGCCGCCGTTGACCATGCAGATGATGGGGAAGCTCGTGCGGGAACCGCGTAGATGCGCGCGCTCTTCTTCCAGGATACGACCGCCGCGCCCTTCGGTGCGCACAATCAGGCCGCTATCGATAAATGCATCGGCCACGCGCACCGCTTGATCGAGCAGACCGCCAGGATTGTTGCGCAGGTCCAGCACGACTCCGGCCAGCTTGCCGCCGGACTCTTTTTCCATCGCCGTCAGAGCTGCGTCGAGATCCTGATCGATCTTGTCGGTAAACTGCTTGATCTTGACCACGCCGTAGCCGGGCTCCAGCAGGAACGACTCGACGCTGCGCACCTTGATTAGCTCACGCGTAACCAGGAACGGACGGGGCTCTTTCCAGCCTTTACGCAGCAGCGTTAGCTGAACCTGGGTCCCGCGCTTGCCGCGCATCCGCTGTACATAGTCGAGCATGCCCCGGGTTGCCTGGTCGTCGATCTTTTGGATCTGGTCCCCGGTGACGATGCCAGCGCGCGCGGCTGGAGTGCCCTCCATCACCGCTAGCACCGTCAAGACACCGTCGCGGACATCGACTTCGATACCGACGCCGGAAAACTGTCCGGTGGTATCGCTCTGCATCTCTTTGTACTGCTCGGGTCGCAAGAACGTCGAGTGCGGGTCCAGCGTGTCGAGCATGCCCTTGATCGCGCCGTAAATCAGCTCGTCCTGATTTACTTCTTCGACGTAGTTGGTCTCGACGTAGGACAGGACCCGAGAAAACACGGACAGCTTATTAAATGGGCTGGATTTCCGAGGTACGGCCGTCGCCACTCCAGCGAGCAGCGCAAAGCTCAGCATCGAAAGTCCCGCTGCCACCGAGACCACGAACGTGTTAGAGCGCGGTCGGCGGCCATCGCCGCTTTCGCGTCCCGTATGTCCATGGAAGGCGGACTGAAGCCCAGTAGCCACTGTACTCAATATATCCTAACGCTTAAGTTCTGGGCAATCGGCTTCCTCTCCTTCGCTGTCAGCGTCAGCAGTCACTGCGTAAATAGTGGTCAGAGCTAGCGTTGCGAATTGAGGCGCGGCCTGTGCTCCGGTTATTGACAAAGATGTAAATAGTGTCGCCGCTAAAGACCCCGCGCCAGCCAGCCAGCGTCGGCACGAGTCGGATGCGCAGGCGCTGGGCATTGCTCGTTGACAGCGCTAGGGACCATTACGTACGGTTTGGTTCATGCAAAAGCGCGCCACTCCGACGCAGACGAGCTCAACCAAATCAGACGCCGTGCCTGCGCTAAAAGGGGGCAGTCAAGGGACGGATGGAGCACGGGGCCTACTGGGTCCGTGGCTTGTGGCCATCGGAGCGGCGCTGTGGGGGACCGAGAGCCTGTGGCGCATTCCCCTAAACAAGCTGTTTGCCTCGGAAGTGATCGTTTTTCACGAGCATGTCATTCAGCTTTTGTTCTTGCTGCCACTGCTGCTGTCGCGCCGGTTCGAGCTGCCCAAGGTGCAAAAGCGGCCCTGGCTGTTTCTGCTCTTCTCGGCGATTGCAGGCTCTGTCGTCGGCACGATCTTGTTTACCGAGTCGTTACGTCGAGGCAATCCGACGGTCGTAAATGTCGTGCTGAACATTCAGCCGGTGCTGTCGACGACTTTTGCGTGCGTGCTGCTTGGCGATCGCTTGTCGAAGCGGTTTTTCGTGTGGGCTCCGGTGGCGGTGCTGGCAGGCATGCTGCTATCGGTTGAACACCTGGATCGCTTTGGCGCCGAGTTTGCAAAAGACGGCTTTCGCAGTGGCACTGGGCTTGCGCTTTTGTGCGCATTTTTCTGGGGTTTATCGACGGTAGCAGGGCGGGGGGCGATGATGGGAATGTCGCTGCAGCTAGCCGCTTCGATGCGAGTCCTAATCGGCACGCTGTGCCTGACGCTGCTGCTGCTGGTTCGCGGCAAGATGAACGGCGCCGACCTGTGGCCTGCAGCTGCAGCGGCGCAACCGGTGACGGTGGTGCTGCTATTTTTGGGGCTGTCGGTGCTGTCTGGCGGGATACCGCTGCTGTTCTATTTTGAAGGGCTGCGACGGACTCGCGCCTCGACGGCGGGCTATTTTGAGATGATGCAGACGCTGGCTGCCGTGGTCGTTACCTGGGGCTACTTCGGTCATGCGCTGGCGGCTCATCAGGTTGCGGCGGCGACGCTGCTGGTGGTTGCGGTCGGGCTGGTACAGCATGCGCAGGGTCAGCTTGAGCTAGCGGATAAGCCAAAGGCCCCAATCGGCGGCTCGTGACCAGGCAAGGTGGGAAGTCGGCCAAGCCACCCGCGAGCGTTGCTGTCGAGGCTACTTCCGTGGTCGCCACGACGGTGCGTCGCCGTCTGTTGCTGGTTGGTTTGGCTGCGCCCGAGCGGCAGCACTGGGCCACCACGCTGCGCGCGGCGGGATACTCCGTTCGAAGCGTGGCTGACTGCGATGCGGCTCTAGCAGAGCTGAGTGAGCAGCCTCAAGACCTGGTGGTTGTCGAGCTACCATCGGCAGCGGACGAGGCAGTGCGTCAGGTGACCGCCTTACGCCATCACGACGCCACGGTCATCGGCCTGCTAACGGAGGAGGTATCGGCGCTCGCTGCAAGGACGCTGGCCACTCAGGTGCTGCAGGCAGGAGCCTACGATCTGCTGGTGCTCAAAAAAGCACT
>JAGNNG010000021.1 GCA_017990795.1 Deltaproteobacteria bacterium | reverse complement strand
GGAGGCTGCTGCGGGCGGGCGCCATGCCCACAGGGCCTGCTCGCTACGTTTCTGGATGGGAACTAAAAATGATCCAGAAGCTACTGCGGACCCCGATGGCGGCGCTGGGTGAACATTGTTGTTCCTTGGCAGCCCCAAGGCTGCTCCGCTCGCCCATCACTGCCATCGGGGTTCCTCGCTACGTTTCTGGATGGGAACTAAAAATGATCCAGAAGCTACTGCGGGCGGGGTTGGCAGGGTGCTAGTGACCTAGTAGGCCGAAGACGCGGGCGGTGAAGACATCGGTGCTGAAGCGACCGTCGATGCCCATCGAGGACAGCTCTGAGATCACGCGCCTGCCCACGACGAAATCGGGCCGCGTGCCACTGCGCAGGACCGGGGTCGGTGTGACGGTGGCGGCGTACTCGTAGCCTGCTTGCTGGGCGGCGGCACGAACGCGGGCGTCGCCATCGCCATTGGGATAAGCCAGGCCCACGCAGGTACCACAGACCCCTTGCAGCGCCTGACGACTGACCACTAGCTCGTCGCGCAGCGCCTCATCCGACAGCGTGGGTAAGATCGGGTGGCTGCGGGTGTGCGACGAGATCTCGGCCCCCAGCGCCTGTAGCCGACGCACACCGCCGACATCCAGGTAGCGCGGCACCCACGGCAGCGCGCGCACGGCGTGCTCGACCTCTTGCCGCAGCAGCGTCGTCAGGTGGTCGCGCAGCTCGCCCGGCAGCGCTTTACAGGCGGCCAAAAGATGCGGCACCGCTTGCGAGCCTGGCCGCGCCGCGCCCGCCAGCGCGACCGCTTGCAGCTGCGGCTCGGACTGCAGGATGCGCAGCGTCTGTTCGCGCGTCTCGGTGTGCAGCAGAGCCTGCGCCAGCAGCTCGTACCAAGGCAGGCCCATGCGTCCCAGCACCACGTCGCTGATCACATACACCGAGAACGGCACCTGCAGGCTCTGCAGCAGCGGCGCAGCCACCGTCAGGGTATCCAGATAGCCATCGTCAAAGCCCAGGCTAAACGTCGGCTTCGTCGGCGGAGTCGCCCCGCGCAGCAGCTGCAGCTGATCGACGGTGCGCAGTGGCTGATAGCCTCGCTGCAGCAGCGCCTGCACTTGCTTAAGCAGCGTCGACTCGGTGACGACCAGGTTGAGGTCAAAGCCGCGCAGCTCGCGCACCACGCGGTGATAGCACAGCAAGATGTGCGACTGCGGACGCAGCAAGCGACTGGCTTTGCCGACCATGCCCCGCAGCAGCGCACGACCCATCGAGCGATGCGCGCGCTCGCCCAGCATCTCCGTCAGCAGCGTGACATGCGCCGTCAGCGCCTGGGCGTGTGCCGCCGATTCAGCGGTCGCAGAATTATTAACAGATTCGTCAATAGAACCCGAGAGCGGTGGGCGCGGCCCTGGTTCGTCGGGCAGCTTGGGCAGCACATGCACGCGCTCGGGATCGAGCAGCGACACGCCCGCTTGGGCAAAGTACAGCCGCGCGGCTTGCTGCTGCTCGGCAGTGGCGACGACGATTCGCGTGGGCAGCGTGCGCAGGCGATGCTGCTTGTCGGCTGACCGGTCGGCGACCACCAGCTGCTGAGGTGGCGACGGCGGAGGGCTGTGGCGCGGAGGGCCGTGCGGAGCGTGGACGTCGTGGACCACACCGTGCGGCCAGTAGTAGCAGACCAGCGGACACCCCAGCGTCGTCGCAGCCCGACGCGCATCCCGCAGCGATGCAGCACCCGTCACCAAGATGAGCTGAGGCCGTAGCCGCGTAAGCGTCTGCAGCAAGAAACGCCTCGACAGTCGCCCCAGGCCATGCGGCAGCACTTTGACTTGCAGGCCAGAGCGGGTGAGGGCCTGACCCAGCGCCAGCAGCGCGCTCTGATCCGCGTGTGAGCGGCTGCCTTCGATGATCAAGGCTACGCAGGGGCCGTCCTCGGCGGTGAAGTCGAGGCTGCCTTTGCGGTCGGTGGCAAAATCACCGGTCTTAGCCATACGCGCCACGATATCAGAGGCGCGCGCGCTTCCGACGCACTTGCTTACTTGCTGACCACGATTGCGCGGTTGTCGCAGGTCTTTGAAGCGGCGGGGCGGTCGCGGCTCCTGCAGTCAGGCAAGACGCGGCGGTGGTTTGCAGCTACTTTGAGAGGATCGCAGCCGCGCGGTTGCGGTAGCTTTGGGACCCGAGGGGTAAGAAGAAGCGCAGTGTCAAAAGTGGTCGTCAGTCGGAAGCCGTCATATCTGGGTCGTGGGGTGGTGCTGTCGCTGGTGCTGCATGGCGGGCTCTTGCTGCTGGCCAACTTGCCGTCGCTGGCTGCGCGCCTTTTGCCCAAGCTGCCGATCCAGGTCGAGTTCCTGCCGCCCAAGCCCAAGCCCCAGCCTGCGCCACCACCGCTGCCGAGCGATGAGCCCGCGAGCCCCAAAAAGCCCCCGGAGTCGCGCGAGGTCAAGGCCGGGCCGCCGCGTTCCTCCCCGGCCAAGCCGAAGCCCGCTAAGCCTGCTGGACCGCCGAAGATTAACGACCTGGCCGGGCTTGGTCCGCAAGCGATTGATCAAGACCTGGGCGTGCGTGTGCTGCTGCGGATGGAGCCGCTGCGCAAGTCGCCTCATCGCGCGGCGGTGGTTAAGCTGCTGTCGGCATTCCCGGATATGTCGGTGCTGGTTGCGGGCACGCAGCTTGCCGGTCCCGAGGCGCTGGCCAATCTGCTGATTGATCAGACGCAGGTGCTGCTGATTGCGACGGCGGACCCGCGCGACATCACAGCGACGGTGTTTTACGCGCTGCAGGCACCGAAAGCCGATGTTCTGGGCAAGCTGGCGGGGCAAAAAGGACCGTCGTGGGACAAGCGACAGCTGCAGGCGCTGGGACCGCAGCTGCTGACCTTTGCGCGCCCGGAGCTGCTTGGACCAGGGCCGAGCTTACCGACGGGGGCGCCACCGTCTAGCGACGCGCCACCAGCGCCGTCGGTTACAACGGAGCAGTGGCAGCAGCGGCTACGCGACAAGCTGCTTGCGCCCGGTCCGCCGCTGAATGCAGAGATCCTAAACATGAACGAGCGGGTGCGTCTCGGCGGAGGTCTGCCGACACCCAGAGCGCTGCGGATTGGCATCTCGGGGGAGGATTCACCGTCGGTGCATGTGCGCTGCGAGCTGGCCACGCCTGCGGATGCGGCCAAGCTGATGGCGGTGCTGCCCGAGATGAAAGAGAAGCTGCAGAGTCGCCTGTTCTGGCTGGGACTTGGTGGTCTACTGTCGCAGCTGCAGCTGTCGCAGCAGGGCTCAGCGGTGGTACTGACGGGGAAGGTGCCGGGGACGGACGCCGATATCTTGCTGCAGTATCTAGCGCAGCTGCTGCCGCCACCACCACCGGGATTGGGCTTGCCGCCAGCTGTGCCCACGCCAGCGCCAGTGGGAACGGCTGCGCCTACGCCGCCAGTTGTGGGGACTCCATCGCCGTAGCGACGGTTGTTAGAAGGCGGTCAGTCCATGCGCAGCAGGATGCACTTTAGATAGCGACCCTCGGGAAATGCGGGCAGGTGAGGGTGATCTGCGGGCTGGCTCTGAATCTCTAGGACGCGGCAGCGGCGCTTTAGCTCGGCGGCGGCTTCGACCAGGGTGCCCAGGAAGGCGGTCTCGGGTACGTGGCTGCTGCACGACGCCGCCACCAACAGCCCGCCTGGGGCCACGACCTCCATGGCCAGCCGGTGCAGATCGCGATACGCCGCAAGTGCCGCCGGAAGCGCCTTCGCCGTCGGTGCAAAGCTGGGCGGATCGACGATCACCATGTCGTAGGTCAGCCCTTGCGCGCGCACCGTCTCTAGGTGGGTAAAGACGTCGTCTGCAAAAAAGCCGTGGGCCTGCGGATCTAGGCCGTTCAGCGCGAAGTTACGGCGAGCGGCTTCGATAGCGACGGGAGCGCGATCCACCGTGACGACGCGAGTCGCTCCGCCCAGCGCCGCGGCCAGCGAGAAGCCGCCGGTATAGGCAAAGCCGTTCCACACCGACAGACCTGCGGCGTAGCGGCCAATCAAGCGACGGTTTTCACGTTGATCCAGGAACAGGCCGGTCTTTTGTCCGTTTTGAATGTCGACGACAAACTGCATTCCATGCTCGCGGATCAGGACTTCGCCGGCGTGGGTGCCACGAGGCTGGCCCGAAGCGGGCTGCAGGCTGCCGTGAAGAAGCTGGCCGCCGCCGCCTTGGCGACGCTGATGTCGCTCGTAGATAGCGGTGATGCCCAGCGGCTCTCCGACGGTTAGCAGCGCGCTGACCACTTGAGGCAGCAGAGTCTGGACGGCTTCGCCATCGCAGATCACCACAGCGACGTGTCCGTAGACATCGACAGTCAGCCCCGGCAGAAAGTCGCCTTCGCCGTTGCACAACCGAAAGGCATTGGTCTGCGCAAAGCCGCCCAGCAGCGCGCCGCGCCTTGCTGCCAGAGCCGCAGCCAGACGTCGCTGAATCAGGCTGCCATCGACAGACTCTTCGGGGTCGAGCGTCCACACGCGTAGGGCCAGCGGGGACTCGGCGTCGTACAGGCCACGGGCCACGAAGCGACTGGCTTTGTCGACCAGGTCCACGACGGCCCCGGTTGGCACGCCTGGGGGAGCGGTCAGCGCTTCGCGATAAACCCAGGGATGGCCGCTGTGGATGCTGCGCAGCAAGTTACGGGTCAGCGTCAGTCGCGGTAGTCGCGCGCCATGTCGTCGGGCTGGCTCGATGGGCGTGGTGCGAGGCGCTGCGGCAGAGCTGTTGCCGGGTCCGTTGTTGCTGGAAGCTGGGTTCAACATGCGCCCGCCTGCTGGGAAATGGCGCAAAGACGGGAAAACATCGGCGTGGCCATGTTAGCTGCGGCCTCGGCTCTTGTCGGTGCGGCTGGGGCTCGGATTGGCGGCGGCGGCGGCGCGCATGAGGTCGCAGCGCTTGCACGGGCACTCATCACGAAGTCGGCGGAAGTGGTAGATGCCAGTCTCGTGGCCGTCTGACCACTTGATGTTGATGGCATAAGCACCGACGACCGAGATGCGGTTCGCGACGATGTCCTGGGGCACCTTGCTGGCGTCCAGCAGGGGGCGACCGCTCATCTCCTCGACGCAGTGGGCGCAGCGGCAGCGGAGGCGCAACTCGCGAGCGGGGTAGACGGTCTCGTGCTCGTCCTCCCAGATGAAGGTGATCTCAGGACGATTGAGGCCGATGATCTCTAGCGGCAGCGACATGGCGGTAACTTTGCACGCGCCTCGTCGAGCACGCAAGCTGCAACTTGGCCCTGTGCTGTGGCGGCGGTGTGCACTTTCTCGTCATAGCGCCGTCGCCAAACCGCCGCGCGGGGGACTAGTTGGGGCCGTACAGGTGACTGCTTGGATCGGGACGCGGCGTCCAGTGAGGCTCGCGCGCACTCTGCTCCCGCTGCAGCAGGGTCTCAAGCGCTTCCTCGGTACCTGGTAGCTGCGCGTCCAGGTGTCGGCGCAGAAAGTCCAGCAGTTGCGGTCCTGAGGTTTCGGTCAGGCGCTTGGCCAGCCACAGTGCGGCAGTGACGGCGACCCCCGATGCTGCGACGGCCAACAAGGTGCCAAAAATGGAGCGGCTGGACTTAAACAGGCTCATTTGGGTCCCCAGTAACTTCTATGCGACGACAGTAGTCGCGGCGGTGCCTAGGACGGCGGCCTAAAACACAATCAGCGCGGTCACGATGGCAGCCGTAACCATCAGAGCAACCCCGATCGCTATCAGCACTGGCAGCGGTAGGTTTACCAGCTGGGTCAGCTTCGATGGGGGGACGGCTCCGCTGCGGGCAGCGACCGGATTTTGACCACTTTGCGGCGCTTGACTCAGCGCTGGCGTAAGGCCACTGCTACCGGGGCCACCCGGCGCTGGTACCTGTCCGCTGGGGGTGCGGCCCGCTGGCAGCGGAATATTGGCGGCGCGAGCGATAGCGTGCAGCTGGTCGCCAAGCACATTGGGCGCTGCGCCCGAGAGCATATCGGCAATCGCCTTCTTCGGGTCCAGCGTCGGCAGCGCCATCGAAACCGGCTGGTTGGCCAGCGGAGCATTCTGGTTGCCAACCGAGCGTACCGGCGGTGGCGTAGCTGGTGGCGCAGTCGGTGGCGGCGCAGAGGGCTTGGCGTTGCCTTCGTCGTTCTGCGTCGCGCCGTCGCCTTCCTCTTCTTCCAGCAGCTCGTCGTCGGCGATTGCGGCGTAGTTTTCCGCGATCTTGCTCGACTCTGCGTCGTGCTGGTGGTCGGGGGCAGACAGCTCGCCCGCTTCGATCCGGCGGATCAGGTCTTCTTGCTCTTTGACCTGATCTTGGAAGTTGGTCTCGATAAAGCGCGACAGGTCCATCGCGGAGCCACGGACGCCACTGCGCCGCATGGCCACTTCTAGCGCTTCCTGCATCGCCTCAGCGGTGGGATAGCGATCTTCCTTTTTCGCGGCCAGCGACTTAAGGATGACTGCAGCGACCTGCTTTGATATGGCCGGGTTTACCGTCGAGGGGTCCGGTACCTCGCACTTGATGATGGCCTCGTAGGTCTCAAAAGTGCTGCCGCGCTTAAACAGGCGGCGCGAGGTACACAGCTCAAACAGGATGATGCCGAGCGCGAAGATGTCGGTGCGACGATCGATCTGGCCGCCCGTACACTGCTCGGGACTCATGTAGGCGAACTTGCCTTTGACCATGCCGGCGCGGGTCTGGGTGGCGCGGCCCTCGGCTTTGGCGATGCCGAAGTCCACGACCTTGACGAAGCCTTCGTAGGTCAAAAGTAGGTTCTGCGGCGACACATCGCGATGGACAATGCCCATCTCGGTGCCGTCGGCCATCTTGGTCTCGTGCGCGTGGTGAAGACCGCCGCAGGCCTGCAGGATGATGCCGCAGGCGACGTTCTGGGGCACTTGGCCCAGGCGCTGGGTGGCTAGCTTGCCGACCTGCGCGACCGACAGGCCCGAGACGTACTCCATGGCGATGAAGTACTGGCCATCGACCTCGCCCAGTTCTAAAACCTGGACGATGTTGGAGTGCGACAGCCGCGCGTTGATGCGCGCCTCGTCCAAGAACATCTGGACGAACTCGGGGTCGGCTGACATCTGGCTAAGCAGTCGCTTGACGACGACCAGCTTAGAGAACCCATCTGACCCGCCCATGCGAGCCAGATAGATCTCAGCCATACCGCCGGTCGCCAGATGCGCGAGCAGCTCGTACTTGCCGAACTGAGGGGAAAAGTCCAGCTGATCCAGGAGCTAAACCTCCATGATCTCAGCCTGCTTTTTCTCCAAGATGCCGTCGATCTTTTCGATGGCCTTGTCGATGACAGTCTGAATCTTTTTGTAGCCCTGCTCGGTGTCATCCTCGGGGATGTCGCTGGCTTCGAGCATTTCGCGGGCGTCTTTGCGGCACTGGCGCACCGCGACACGGGTGTCTTCTGCGCAGCCTTTGACAACTTTGGTCAGCTGCGTGCGGCGCTCTTGGGTCAGCGCGGGAATCGGCAGCCGAATGATCTCGCCGTCAGAGCTTGGATTGATCCCAAGGTTGGCGTCGCGAATGGCTTTCTCGATGTCCGGGATGATGCGCTTTTCCCACGGCTTAACGACCAGCAGGCGATCTTGGGCGCTGATTGCGGCGACCTGATTGATCGGTGTGGCCGTGCCGTAGTAGTCAACGCGCACGCTGTCGAGCATGCTGGTGTTGGCTCGCCCGGTTCGCACTTTCCCAAGCTCGCGGTTAAAAGACTCCATCGCCTTGGCGATGTCCTCTTCCAGGCTCTTCAGAACCTCGTTGACCATGCTCCGAAATCCTCTCTCGCCACTGATTTTCCGTCAAGCGCTGCGACCTTAAGGCAGCACCGCTCGACAGAATACTTAGGTGGACGCGGTGGGTGAAAAGGGAGGTAGTTCTATGTACGACCCTTGGCTGCTGCGGTGTTTTTAGTCGCAGCGACTGTTTGTGATCGGCAGTAACTCTTGGCTTTGACTTGAGCGTCGTGGTCCGGCGTTGCAGCGAAAACACCGTCGCTGATTGGGCTTGTTACTCAACGCGAGTGCCGATTTTCAAGTCACCCGCAACGACGCGGCGGATGTTGCCCGGCTGATGCAGGTTGAACACCACCAGTGGCAGCTTGTTGTCGCGACACAGTGCGATCGCCGTCGAGTCCATGACCTGCAGGTTGCGCTGCAGGACCTCAAGATAGGTGACGCGCTCGTAGCGAACAGCATCGGGGTGTTTCATTGGATCGCGGTCGTAGATGCCATCGACCTTGGTCGCCTTCATCAGCACGTCGGCGTGGATCTCCATCGCGCGCAGTGCTGCCGCCGTGTCGGTGGTGAAGTACGGATTGCCAGTCCCGGCGGCGAAGATGACGACCCGGCGCTTTTCCAGGTGACGGATGGCGCGGCGACGGATGTAGGGCTCGCACAGCTCTTTCATCTCGATGGCTGATAGCACGCGCGTCGGCAGACCCAGCCGTTCGATCGAGTCCTGCATCGCCAGCGCGTTCATCACCGTCGCCATCATGCCCATGTAATCAGCCGATGCGCGGTCCATGCCGTGTTGCGTCGACGCAGAGACGCCGCGAAAGATATTGCCGCCCCCGATCACCAGCGCCACCTCGACGCCAGAGTCGTGAAGCTCGCGGACTTCTTCGGCCAGCCGGTGCAGCGTGGCGGGGTCGATCCCAAACTGACTCGACCCCATCAGCGCTTCACCCGATAGCTTCAGCAGCACACGCCGATAGACGGGCTTGTCGGCCTGCTCCTGTGGCTTGTCGGGCGTCATGACTGCTACGCCTTGCTGGCGGTCGCTTCGACCTGCGCAGCGACTTCCTTGGCAAAGTCCGTCTCCTTCTTGGCCATGCCCTCGCCCAGTGCGTAGCGGACAAAGCGGCGGATGGTGACTTTCTCACCGGTCCGCGCCGACAGCTCGAGCATCAGCGTGCGGATGTCCTTCTGCGGATCCTTGACGAACTCTTGATCGAGCAAGCAGATGTCCTTCTTCCACTTCACGATCTGGCCGTCGACGATCTTGGCGATGATGTTCTCGGGCTTGCCCTTGCCCGTCTCACGCGCCTTGTCGAGCTGGAGCCGACGCTCTTTTTCGACCACTTCGGCGGGGATCTCTTCGTCGGAGACGAACATGGGGAACGGATCGCGGCCTGCGATGTGCATCGCGACGTCTTTGCAGAACGCCTTGAAGTCATCGGTGCGTGCCACGAAGTCGGTCTGGCAGTTGACCTCGATGAGAACGCCGATCTTGCCGCCCATGTGAATGTACGAGCTGACAGCACCCTCGGTGGCGACGCGGCTCTGCGCCTGGCCTGCCTTGGTGATGCCTTTTTTGCGCAGCCACTCGGCGGCCTTTTCCATGTCGCCGCCGGTCTCTTCGAGCGCCTTCTTGCAGTCGGCCATACCGGCCAGCGTGGTATCGCGAAGCTGCTTCACCGATGCCGCAGTAATCTGGGCCATAGGATGGATCTCCTTCACAAACAACAGTCAGGTTTGAGCTGAGCTATTAAGGGTCAAGCAGCCCGCGCCGGCTTGGAAATGCTGTCATCTACAGCAGCTACAGCGACGCGGGATGCCTAGTTAGCGAGTGTTAGCGTAATCGACTACTCGTCGTCGCTGGCTGCAGGCGCTGCGCCACGAGCCACCGTCACAGAGGTTGGGGTTGCTACCGCTGCCGGAGCAGTACGAGCACCACCACCACCACCACGACGACGTGCGACCTCTACCTTTGGACCGGCGTTATCACCGGCTGGAGCTGCTGCACGCTCACCGCCACGGTCTTCGTGACGATCACCACCACGCTCGCCGCCACGGTCGTTGCTGCGATCATTGCGGTGATCGTTACGGTGGGTCTGGGCGCGCTCGCGACCCAGGCGGCCACCGACGATGCACGCATCTGCAATCTTGCCGGTGAACAGCTTGATGGCGCGGATGGCGTCGTCGTTGCCGGGGATGACGTAGTCGAGAACGTCCGGGTCACAGTTGGTATCAGCGACGGCGATAACCGGGATCTCCAGCTTGCGGGCTTCCGAGATCGCGATGTGCTCTTTCTTCGCGTCGATGACGTACAGCGCCGAGGGCAGCTCGTTCATGGCCTTGATACCACCGAGCGCCTTCTCTAGTTTGTCGCGCTCGCGCATCAGCATGAGCACTTCTTTTTTGCCCAGCCGCTCGAAGGTGCCGTCTTCGGCCATCTTCTCGAGGTTGCGCAGGCGCTCAATCGAGCCCTTGACGGTGCGGAAGTTGGTCAGGGTGCCGCCCAGCCAGCGGTGGGTGACGTGAAACTGACCCGAGCGCAGACACTCTTGCTGAATGACTTCCTGGGCTTGCTTCTTGGTGCCCACGAACAGCAGCGAGCCGCCAGCTGCGATGGTGTTGACGATGAAGTTGTAGGCCTTGTTAAACAGGCGCACGGTGTGCTGCAGGTCGATGATGTGGATGCCGTTGCGAGCCCCGAAGATATAGGGCTTCATCTTCGGGTTCCAGCGCTTGGTCTGGTGGCCGAAGTGAACGCCAGCCTCGAGCAGCTGTCGCATGGTGATAGGTGCCTCGGCGGCGCCTTGCGCAGACTGCGCGGGGTCTAGCGTTGCTTGTGTCTCTTCCATGGTTCTCTCCTTGCGATTTCGTTAGGCCTCCGCTCTGTCCGACCGGCCGAGCACTTGCTGCGGCTGCCCACACGCTACCTGGTTTGGTTGGAAAGCCTCAGCAGGCAGGCCTACTTCCCAAGGTCCAAGGCACGAGCGTGTTGCTACAGAGCGTGTGATGTCAAAAGCCCAAAAGCCTTAAGTCCGTATCACGCCCACGCTGCGAATGGCAAGCCCGCAGGCAGGGCTGCGCGGATCTGGCAGCAAAATTCCCAAGGTCAAAA
>JAGNNG010000442.1 GCA_017990795.1 Deltaproteobacteria bacterium | reverse complement strand
CGACGACCAATCTGCTGATGCTCAGCGGCGTAGACGGCCCCCATGCCGCCCTGACCGATCTTGGTTGTGATCCGAAAGTTACCGACCTGCTGACCGGGCTTTAGGCTGGTGATGCCACCGACGCCAGGCTCGACGGGAGTCCCGCCAGTCACCGGCAATCCGGTGCCAGTCTGCGGCACCGCCACCGAGTCAGACGAGAGATGAGTCGGCGCAAACTCGAAGCTGCTCGGCTCGCCAGACTTGGTGGCAGCAACGCCAGCGGGACCGTGATAGCCGGTCGGCTGTGCGCTCATGGTGTACTCAGCCGCCATCTCGACGACATCTGCAGGTGCTGCGGCTGGTGGGGCCGCGACTGCAGGCACAGTGACCGCCCGCGAGACACTGACTGGCGGCGGCAGCGTCGGCTGATCACCTAAGTCATCGGTAACCTCGCGCGGTGGAGTCGCCGGACGCGGCGGCTTGCTCGCCCGTGCGGCAGGCGGACTCGGGCTTGGTTCAGGAGCCGCTGCAATGACTGCAGGTGCCTGTGGTGGACGACTGGTGCGTACCACGGCTGGATTTTGGAACGGAGCTGGTCCCACCGGAGTCTTGGCAGAACCAAAAGCGACCGGCGCAGGCGTTGCCTCCACCGGCGGCGTCAGCACCACCGGCACGGGCGCAGGACGCGGTGGGCTTGACACCCGAGCCGGAGCAGGACTGGGCGAACCAGGCACCACCATCGTGGGAAACTTCGGAGTGGCCGCTGATGCAGGAACAGCCATGGTCGTGGTCCCAGGCGCCAGCGCGGTCAACTGCTGCAGCAGCGCAGCAACCTGCCCCATCGACGGACGCTGCGCAGGACTTTCTGAGAGCATCCGCTCCAGCAGCGCCGCGAACGGCTGCAGCCAGGACGGCAGCATCTGCAACAGCCCAGTCTGCGCGGCCACATCCAAGCGGCCATGCTCGCCGGATGCGCTAGTTACGACCTGTGGCAAGCGCCCGCTCGCCAGCTCATAAAGCATTACGCCCAGCGAAAAGACGTCGGAAGCAGGCCCACTTAGCCCGCTATCGCTTCGCTGCTCAGGTGCCACATACGCAAGCTGCCCGCGAGAGAGAGCAACGCCACTGCCAATCAGCGGTCGTCCCAGTGCGTCAAGCACCCCGAGGTCCAGGAGTTTTACCTGCTCTCCGTCGGCGCTTCCCTGCGAGGACTGCAGCAAAACCGACGCTGGTGAGAGCGCCAAGTGGCGAATGCCCGCCCCGTGCGCCACCGCTAAGCACGAAGCAAGCTGGCGACCAATGCGCAGCGCCTTATTCGGCAGCGGCAGCCCCGCGTGACGACTCAGCTGCTGAGTCAGAGGCTCGCCCTGGACAAACTCCCAAGCGATGTAGATTTTTCCGTCGCTGTTTAGACCGCTGTGCAGAATCGACGGCACAATTGGGTCGCGACCACCGACACGAGCACCGACGGAGCTTCGCTCTGGCTCTAGCCCGACCAGCGCGCGCTGCAGGGCCTGCAGTCGTCCAAGCGCGTTGCCCTCGGTCTGCAGCTCTTGCCGCAGGACGCGCAGCAGCACCTTTTCCTGCGTCTGCGCGTGAGTGCCAAGATAAAGCGTCCCAAGCGGTCCCTCTAACAGCACACTTTGGAGGCTGTAGCTTCCGGCTTCCATTAGCTGACTCGCAAGAGACGGGTATGCGCGGCCCTAAGCAGCAGGCCAACGCCGGTTGTTTTGCGCAAAGGGCCCCGCCACCGAGCACAGTCCAGGCGTAAGCCAGGCATGAGTTTTTGGTCGAACTCTTCCACTTGTATGACTTTAACCGAAATTTTCCTTACAAAATTAATCTTCTTCAATAACCCCACAGGACTGCACGCAAGCGCCACCGCTGGACCGGAGAGCTGAACCTGGCCACTACGCGCTCGGCTGTAGCCACCGGCCACTAGGTGCGGGCAAAAGCGGCTGTACTTCTTGCCAGGTAGGACATGCGCGTCCCTGTCCCACTTATCGCCACCCATCGCAGATGTTTAGAAGATCAGACAGTGGATTTCCCACGCAGACCGGAGGCAGTGATAAAATTATTCAGCCTCGCATGAAGAAATCGGACGCAAATCAGACAGAGCTCGGCACCAGCACGCTGCCCGACGCATCTCCGCACTCCATCGCGCCAAGTAGCCGCCCCTCTAGGCCGGATGGCGACATCGAGCTAGATGCAACCATGGCGAGTGCAACCTCGCTGCCCGCACTGCCCAGCGAGCGCTCGCAGCAGCCGGCCAGCAGTAACAGTGGCAACCCCGTCATCACGCAGCGCGATCGCGGAGCTCCACCACCAGCGATAGAGATGGTTGCCGAGCCCGCCGGGGTGCTGCAGATGTCGCAGGACTTCAGCATTCAGCGCCTGGCGAGCATGCCCGCCGACATTCAGGCGGCGCTGAAGCGCAGCTTGAAGCCAAAAGTCATCGATGATGAGCTACCGCGTGGCGCTGCCATTGGTCGCTACATCGTCCTTAGCTGTCTGGGCGCGGGAGGCATGGGCGTGGTGTACGCCGCCTACGACCCCGAGCTTGACCGCAAGGTAGCGATCAAGCTGCTGCGCCCAAGCAGCGGTGGCAGCAGCAACACCGGGCAAGGACGAGTGCGACTGCTACGCGAAGCCCAAGCCATGGCGAAGCTCACCCATCCGCAGGTGATCTCTGTCTATGACGTCGGCACGCTGAATGAGCAGGTGTTCATCGCGATGGAGTTTGTCGACGGTGGCACCCTGACCAACTGGCTAGACAACGAGACGCGCACACTGCGCGAGATCATTGGCATGTTCACTCTTGCCGGGCGCGGTCTGCAGGCAGCGCACAGCGCCGGCCTGGTGCACCGCGACTTTAAACCGGACAACGTGCTCGTCGACAAAGATGGCCGCGTTCGCGTCATGGACTTTGGCCTAGCACGCAGCGTCGGTCAGGGAGAAGAGC
>JAGNNG010000441.1 GCA_017990795.1 Deltaproteobacteria bacterium | reverse complement strand
CGCACCCCTTCGCTAAACGTCGAGTGACCCCAGCCCGTACGTGGCGCGCCGCGACGACCCGCATACTCGTCATCGTCGTACTGAGCGTCGTAGATCAAAAGGTCCGCGCCTTCCGCCAGCCGCACCAGCTTCGGGTCGGGGCAGCTATAGTGCTCGGTATCCGTGGCGTAGACGACCGCGTGGTCTTGGTACTGCACCCGATACGCCAGTACGCCACCGGGATGATTCAGCTTGGCGCAGGTCACGGTGGTATCGGCGTCCAGGCGCACCACCATGCCTTCGGTCAGCTCAGAGAACGTCATCTTGGCGGGCACGTCGGTAAAGCGCACCGGAAAGCCGGGGTCGCTCATCTGCGCATTGAGCGCGGGCGCCAGGCCTTTGGGGCCGTGGAAGTCAATCTCGGTGCCGGGAATGTAGACCGGCGTGAAAAACGGCAGCCCCTGGATGTGATCCCAGTGCATGTGGCTGTAAAAGACCGACAGCTGCGCGCGCTTGCGCTCTGCAAGGAGCTTCTGACCGAGGAGTCGCATGCCCGTGCCGGTATCGAGGATGACTTGCCGCTCGCCGCACTGCACCTGCACGCAGGAAGTGTTGCCGCCCACCTGCACGGTGTCTGGACCGGGAGTCGCAATCGAACCACGAACGCCCCAAAAGGTAACTTGGATGGCCATGATGTTTGCCTCGTAGCGAAGGTTGCTTACGAGGACAGACATTGCAGGGCATGTGCCAAGGAAATTACAGCCGCGCAGCACCCTTTGTGACTTGGCTAACGCGGCAAGAGCTTTGGGTTTCTCGTCGCGGACCGGTCTAGCGGGAAAGCTGCAAGCAAAGCGCTGTTCCAAACTGGAGCAGCTGTAAAAGCTCAGCTATTCCAAACTGGCGCAGTCCAAACTGGCGCAGTCGGGGTAAAGGGCGGTGACGGACTAGCGCTTGCGGGAAGGCTTGTGCTTAGCGGAGGAAGGGACCCCGGCCTTAGAAGGGGCGGGGCTGTGGCTCTTGCCAAGGGCGACGGGGCTGCTCGACTCCATCGGCGCGGGTACCGGCAGTGGAGTGCTGCTGCTGGCGAGGCTACCGGCGTGCAAGGGCATGGGCTCGGTGCTGGCTCCGCGCAGGTCGCGCCAGATGTTGAGCCCGACGTACAGCGCCGGGAATGACAGGAACAGGCCGATCAGCCCAAAGGTATGCTCAAACAGGATTAGCGAGATGATCAGCACCAGCGACGGCAGGTTCACATGCCGCGAGGCCAGGCGCGGATTTAGGTAGTAGGCCTCGATCTTGTGCAGCACGAAGGTGCTGAGGATAAAAAAGATCGTCGCGCCAATGCCTTTGTAGGCGTAGCTGGCAGTAATCAGCACCGCTCCCGACACCAAGTTACCGACCACCGGCACCAGGCTTGAAAAAAAGATCAGAACGGTAAAGCCCAGCTTGTGCGGCAGGCCCAGCAGCCACAGCACCGGCAGCGTCAGCAGGGTGTTTACCAGCGCCACCAGCACTTGCAGCGTGATGGTGATGACCACGGCCTCGAATAAATAACCGAAGTAGCGGCGCAAAAGACCGGGGATGGTGTCGCCGCTGATGCCACGGACTAGGCTCTCGACCGGCGCGCGATCGAGCAGGAAGATAATCGCCAAGATCAGGCCAATCAGCAGCTGCAGCAGCGTCCGACCGGTGGCCTGTACGTAGGTCATCGCGGGGGCTAAAAGCTCGGGCGCCTTCTCTTTTAGGTCGTCGATGGGGATCCAGCTCGGCAAGCGGGCCAGTACATCGGTCTGCAGCTGGGCAAACAGCTCCGCCAAGGGCCGCCCCGAGCGCAGCGCCTGCAGCTGCTGCACGTACTTAGAGCCCACATGAATCGAGCCCCAGACACCCAAGCTCAGAAGTCCCACGATGATAAGCAGGACCGCTAGGACGCCGCGCCGCTCACTCTGGCCGCTTAGCTTGGCGGCGTAACCACCCAGAGCGCCCAGGCCCCGCGCCAAGATGATGAAGGTTACAAAGGTCAGGGCCAGGTGGCGGAAACCCACCAGCAGCGCCAGAAACAAACTCAGAGCAATCAGACGTCGATATAGCGGTGTGTTTGAGAGGCGCTGCAGGGTTTCATGCATCCGGTCGCTCCACGTCGGCGGCGTCGATCTTTAAGACCATCTTACCAACAAGGATTTTTAAGTGGCCCTTGGCGTCGACTTCTTGCACGACACCGTCTTTGCCAGCGAGCATGCCGCGCACAATCCGCACCTTGTCGTTCTTGTGCAGACCCTTTTGCCGGCGGGTGTTGCGCTCCTTGTCCAGGACCTGGCGCATTGACACGAAGTCGTTGTCGCGCGACCAGACCATGAAGCGATAGATCGGCAGCAGTAGCTCAAGGCTCTCGGCAATCCACGCCAGCTGCTCGGCGGCAGTAAGGCCCAGTACCTCGGAGCGTGGAATCGAGCGCCCGATGTACAGCATGCGCTGCGGATGCCCAGGCAACGACAGACTGCCCGCAGCTGGCAGCATGTCCAGGATCTGGGCCAGCGCCAGCACATCGACGGCATCGTGCGCGCCTTCGCCATCGGTATAGGCGGCCAGTGGCTGCAGATCCGGCAGAACGCCAATATGAAAACCAGCGGGCAGCGCCTCAAACAGCCCCATCAGGCGCTCGCCTTCGTAGTGCTCCTGCAGCTTGCGCTCTAGGTTTTGGCGATCGATGGTGGCATCGGGGTGCAGCTTTAGTGACACCTCTAGCGACTCGTGGTGCAGCGTGATCGCCAAAAACAGGTGGTTACGCTGCGGCGTCGGGTCGTCAAGCAGCGACGCGATCGGCTTTTGCCGGTCGATGATGCCGTCTAGCTCTTTGCGTGCCGCTTCGTGACGCGAAAAGAACACGCTCTGGTTGTCCACCTGCTTGTGGTTCCACAGCGCGGGATGCTCCACCGAGGCTTCCAAGAACAGCGGCGAGCCATCGC
>JAGNNG010000440.1 GCA_017990795.1 Deltaproteobacteria bacterium | reverse complement strand
TCGCAGTAAAGTCCCGCTTCGCAGTCATCGTCGATTTGGCAGCGGTCGCCCTCGGTCTGCTTGCAGCCTGCAAGCCCGGCCAAAAGCCCGCAGGTCAGGGCCACGCTGAGGAGCGTCTTTAAGGTCCGTATGCGCATCATCATGCCGGGGTTCATACCATATCTTGTGGCTGCCGATAGCTGGTAACTGGTTCCCCGGCCAAAACCGCTTCGGTCAGGGAACCGCCAAGCAGCAGCCCAAGCCCTGGCTTACTTATTCCGTAGCAGTGGCGCAGACTGCGCGGCCCGATACGTCTGCAGCTCGCCCCGCGCACGACCCCCCATCTCATCTAGCTTTTTGCGCCAGATCTTTTTGTACGGACGCAGCGTCTCGACCAAAGTGGTGGCGATGGCCAGGTTGCGATACCACTTGGAGTCCGCAGCCACCAGATGCCACGGCGCGCGCGGAGTCGAGCAGCGACGCAGCACCTCTTCATAGGCATCCTGAAACTCGACCCACTTTTCGCGGGTCTTCCAGTCGTTGGTATTGAGCTTCCAGGCGTTCTTGTCGTCTTCTTCCCGCTCTAGCAGGCGCTGTTTTTGTTCGTCCCGGCTGATGTGCAAAAAGAACTTGATGACGATGGTGTCGTGCTCAACCAGCAGCTCCTCAAAGTCGCGGATGTGGCCGTAGCGCTCTTTCCAGATGCTCTCGGGGGCCAGGTTGTTCACACGCACCACCAGCACGTCCTCGTAGTGCGAGCGGTTGAAAAACGTCCACTCGCCTTTGCGCGGCGCGTGCTTGTGAATGCGCCACAAAAAGTCGTGCTCTTGCTCCTCTTTGGTCGGGACGCCAAACGACACCACGCTGACGCCGCGCGGATTTAAGCAGCCAGCGACGTGCTTGATGGCACCGTCTTTGCCGGATGTGTCCATGCCTTGCAGGACGATCAAGACCCCATGCGTGCGCGCGCCCCAGAGCAGGTCTTGCAGCTCGAACAGCTCCTCGGACAGAGCCGAAAACTTCTGCTCGGCTTGCTCGCGCGTCACATCTTTGGGCGGATCGCTAGAGATCTCGGCCAGATGTACTTTTTTGTCCTGGCTGTCGAAAGTCGTCACATACATGGGCTCTCCTTCTTAATAAAGCTGCCGATTTTCTCTCAGTGTATCGAGCACCAGGCGACCCACTCCACAGCAAAGTGTGACCGCGAGCGAGACGCGTATACTGATGCACATGGACCGCTGTCCGCTGCTTCCTTGGGTGCTGGCCGCATTGGCGCTAAGCACGCCAAACTATGCGCTCGCACAAGAGCCGGTGCTGCTGTCGATTCGCAGCCGTAGCCGACTCAGCGTGCAAGAGACGGCTCGCAGCGCAGCGACGGACGGACGGTTTAAGCTCACGCTGCAAGTGCAGCTGACGGACAGTAGCCCGGGAGCCTCAGACCCCGGCAGCGATAGTGACAATCCCAACGAAGCGGCGCGCTCTTTTGGAAGTTTGCCGGTGCGCGTCACGATGACTGCAGTGGGCGTCGCAGGAAAACAGCCACGCTTGCTTTCCGCCACCACCGGTCCAGAGGGTCAAGCAACCCTAGTGATTCCCGGCCTCGACGCTGGTACCTACCAAGTTCGGGCAACCTTCCCAGGCGATGACCTGCGCGACAAGGCCAGCGCCGACCTGACCATCGACTTAGACCGCTTACCGACGCAGCTGCAGCTGACGGTTCCACCGCGAGCCACCCGCAGCGAGAAGCTGACGCTTGATCTTTCACTGCTGGGTGCAAGCAGCCGCACAGCTCGCTCTGAAGGCCTTACTGCAACGGTGACGCTGGCCATCGGCGATCTTCGCAGGACGCTACAGCTGACCAGCGGACACGTCGCCAAGCCGGAACTGCTGCACATCCCGGTGAAGTCGCTGGGCTCCCTTCACAGCGGGCAAGTGGTGACTGTGCTGGCGAGCTTCGCAGGCGATCGACTGTATGCGCCAGCGCTGGCACGCAAAGAATTCCAGCTAGTCTCGCGCACCCAGATTTCCCTAGCTAGCGAGTCCCTGCGCCCCAGTAGCGCTGAGGGAGCCGAGATTGCCCACGGTGCCCCACTTGTACTAACCGGCCAGGTTCAAGATGAAGATGGACCGCTGGCAGACGAGCCGGTAGACATTGAGGCCAGCGCCCCCGAGAGCAATGGAAGCAGTGGCAGCGCGCTGTCAGAACCCATCCTCGAAGCGGCAGCCCCAAGCTCGACCAGTGGTCCCGAAGGTAGCGCGACCGGACGCAAGACCCTGGGCAGCGGGTTGACCGATGCTGGCGGACGATTCCGGATTGTCATTCCCCGACTGACGCTGCGTCCGGGTACATCACTTTTGTCGGCGCAGGTGTGGCCGCGACACAGCTACCTGCTGCCGTCCCGCTCCGCCGAGCTACCGCTAACCATCCTGCCGCCAGAGCCGGTTTCGCTGCTGTTCTATGTGCTGCCGGTGCTGCTCAGTGGCGGCGCAGTGGTGCTGATGCTGCTCGGACGCTGGCTGGCCCCCAGGTTGCGACGGCTGCAAGCCTGGCTCAAGGCCCAGTGGCAAGCCTGGCTGAAAGCACGCACGCTTCGCAATCAGCAGCCCGGCGATAGCACCGACATTGAGCTAGCAGCAAATGCTGCAGACACAACCAGCAGCGCAGGCATCACGCTCGCAAGCGAGCAGCAGGCTGAGCCAGGTGTCCGTTTGTCGCAGCGGCTGTGGCTGCCCGCGCTTTCACTGCGCCGCACGGTCGATGCCACGATTGATGGGCAAGTCATCGATGCCACCTTCGGCAAAGCAGTTCCCGGTGCCACCATCGCGCTGTCCGTATTGCGTTCTGCGCCAGCCGGTGGCGGAGCGGTCGCAGCTACCAGTCAATCAGCGCCGGTCGTCTCAGCAGCGTCAGCACAGGATGCCGCAAGCCCAACCCAGCCAGAAAAGGGGGGAACCGCCAGCGCTGGTAC
>JAGNNG010000439.1 GCA_017990795.1 Deltaproteobacteria bacterium | reverse complement strand
TACTTCGCGCTGCAGTCGTACTTGGGCAAGCACGTCCAGCCCTTCCCAGAAGCCGATGGCCTGTGGCGAAATACCGTCGATACGCTGTTCCTAGTGTGGCTGACCTTTGACCTGGGCACGCAGACCGCAATGGTCAAGTACTTCGCCGAGCACCGCGCCACCGACCCCACCGCCGCGCTGCACGACGTGCAGTTTTATCTTTGGTATCAGCTGCTATCACGCCTGGCCGAAGCAACGCTACTCACGCTGCTCGCCCTGGGAGTCCTCCCCTACTCTTCCTATGCGCTTTATGCACCGATGCTGCTGCTTTATTCCGTTGGGTGCCTGGTGTCATTTGCAGGCATCGGCAAGCTGGTGTCGCAAGCGCTGCAGCGCTTTGACTACCAAAACCTGCTCGACCTGTTAGAGAGTCGCTTGCTGGTATTCCTAATACCGATTCCCTTTGTACTCGGGGGTCGTTCCTGGGGACTTAGGCACCCCGACTTTGGTGAAGTCTACGGAGCCGCCCTTGGCTTAGGAGTCGGCCAGCTGTTTACCCAGCTGTCGACTTTAGGAATCGGGCTGTGGGCCCTGCGCCGCTTGCAGGTTCCGATTGGCCAGCTATTCCGCGCCGACTTTACCCGCGCCACGGTCAAGCGTCAGCTCAGCTTCGGCATCAAAGTCACCATCGGCCAGGAGCCCTTCCGCTTAACCTCCTTCCTTGAGACCTTGATCATCATCAAGTGGCTGGCCGACTTTCCCTCTTGGTTAGGAATCCGCGACCTAATTCACAACCGCTTGTCGTTCCTGTTCTTCTTTGCTTGGAGCTATTACCAAAGCGCCGTTCCCACCATCTCTGAAGCCATCGCCATGGGGCGGCGGCGCCTACTGACTTACTATGTAGCGCGTTACCTGCAGTTTGGGTTTCTGTTTTCGACGCTGATCTTTTCCCTGCTGCTGGCAGTGGGGCCGCTGTTTATTCGCGTCGCCATGGGGCCGCAGTGGGGTCGCGCGGCGGACTACCTAATTCCCGGCTGCCTAAGCGGACTGCTGCTACCTCTGGCGTGGCTGTCCGATTCCCTTCAGCAGGGAGCCGGTCGTCCCGGCATCAACACCGCCGTCATGCTGGCCGAGCAAGGCCTGCGCCTGCTGCTACTTTTGCTGCTGGTACCGTCGCTGCAGTTTGCCGGGATTTATGTCGCGGTGCTGCTGGCGCTGATCCTAAAGTGTGGCGTTGGCTGGCTCCTAAATCATCGCCTAATCGTGCGCTTACAGACCCCGCTGTGGTCAACTTGGCTGGCGCCGCTGCTTGCAGGACTCCTAAACTTTGCAGTCTGGAAGCTGCTCTGTCTGCTACTGCAACCAGCCCAAACCTACTCGGTTCTGGTGCTTTTTTTCGGAGCAGGCGCGGGCTCTTTTGTAATCGGATTTTTTGCCTGCGGACTGCTGGGCGGCTTTGAGCCCCAAGCGCTAAGTGAGCTAAAGGCCGCAGCCCAGATGTCCGCGCTGATTCGTCCGCTGGCACTGGTGCTCTATCGTGCCGCCGCCCTTGGCGCAAGGCTGGCGCCCGTCTCAGCCGCAGACTCTGCGCTATCACAAGCAGCCGCGCTTGAGCTAGCCGCGCCACCAAGCGACCCACCAAGCGACAAATAAAGCGACGCAAGAAAATGCGCCCAGCCTACTAAGCCCACATCTAGTTCCTACGCATACTTACTGCGCTTTTTCATGCAGCTTGCGCCAAAGATTGCAAGGCTTGGCCCTGCCCAAGTTGAGCGGCCCCGACTATTTCAGATTCTTTTCAGATGAAAACCAGATAAAATAAAGCATTACCACTGTAAGCAGAGCCAGCATCCACAGGGAGCCCAGCTGCCAACTACACGGCGGCAATAGCAGCTTCCGAAGACCCCTTTGTCGATGGCGACTTGGGTCAGGTCTGAGTAAGTGCGCGCTACGCTTGCAGCACAGGAGAGCTTGGGGGCCTTGGCGATGACTTTACGGAACGCGCGAATCGGCACAGTCGCTGTAGCACTGCTGCTAGCTACCACACCCGCTTGGGCAGCGGGCGGCAGTGCCGCTACGGCGCCAGATGATGGATGCATCTCGGATGCCGCCTGCAGTGAGCACTACAACCAAGCCATTCATCTATATGAAGCGGGCCGCTACGAGGCTGCGCTGCCAGAGTTTCAAGCGGCCTACACCGCGCGACAGATGCCCTGGCTGCTCATCAACATCGGGCGCACCTTTCATCGCTTGGGTCAGCTGGAAAGCGCCATCAGCTACTACGACCGCTACGAAAAAGCGGCCCCCGCAAACTCTGACCCCGCAACGCTCAAGAAGGTGAAGGAGTACCGCAGCCAAGCCGAGGTCCTCCTTTCGGTAAAAAATGGCGGACAGCTACCTGCACCGACGGTAACGCCACCGCCTCCTAATCTGGTTCCTACGACTCCGGACAAGCCGGTAGATGATCGCCCTATCTACAAAAAGTGGTGGTTCTGGACTGCAGTAGGAGGCGGTGCCGCGCTGCTCATCACCGGCATTGCCGTCGGGGTTGGCGTCAGCGCAAACCGCGACCCGGTCCCTGCTGGAGCCATGATTTATCGCCCGATGTTCTGATTCCTAATGTTTGGCGCCTGATGTTTTAACGCCCGCAGCAGACTTACGGAAGACAAGCCTATGAAACCCAGCCAGCCGATTGTTCCCAGCCGAGCCACCGCCTCCCGCAACACCCTTCGCCGCATGACTCTGCTGCTCCTAACCGGAGCGCTGGCGGCCAGCTGCGGAGGAGACGAGCGCTCGATCTTGGTACGCGTAAACGGAGTCCCAGCAGGCACCCCCAGCTTGCGCGCTACGTCGATACTCGACGGCAAGACGGACGTCGGCATGGACCTTCTGCCACCGCTTGACTCTTTTGGGCTCAAGCTCCCAGCCAGCAACAGTGGCACGCTGACCTTGAACGTATCGGCGCAAGAT
>JAGNNG010000438.1 GCA_017990795.1 Deltaproteobacteria bacterium | reverse complement strand
GAGCTGGTGCTAAAAGCGAGGCTGCGCTATCGCAAGTTTGGCGCCGACTACGCCCGGTTTGCGTGTGCAGAGCTGCCAAAGACCGTGGAAGAGACGACACGCCAGCGCTGCTTGCTGCCGCCGGTGCTGGAGGTAGCTTCGGCGGAGCGCACTCTAGTGCTGCATGGACCAAAGCCGCTCAGCAGCGAGCCGGAGCCGCAAGGCGGGGCGGTGTGGGAGCGCTATCTGGATCACGGTCTGGGGCTTGCGGACGGCCTGGTGGATCAGGTCAGCGAGGCTACGCCAAGCCTGCTCTTGGCCCAAACGCTGGCCCCGAATCGAGCAGAGCCGGAGCTGGGTCTAGCACGACTGGCGCTGGCGCTGGGCCGCATGGAAGACGTGCTGCTGCACACCGCTCAGGCGCTGCAGCGGCGCGCGGATCATCCGGCGGCGCTGTGGCTGACTGCGCAGGCGCACTACCGCACCTATCACTGGGCCGAGGCGCGCCCCGCCATCGAGCGCGCCGCCGAACTGGTCCCCAAAGACAGAAACGTGCTGGTGCTGCTGGCACGTGTACGCGGGCTGTGTGGCGATGCCGAGGGGGCGCTGCAGGCTGCGGATCAGGTCCTCAAGCTGGATCCGGAATCGGAAGATGGGCACCATCAGCGCCTGCTTGCGCTGCGCGACCTGCATCGCGAAGCCGAAGCGCAAGCCGCAGAGCAGCGCTACCTTTATTACCGCCGTCCAGTAGAGCGTGACCAAGCGCTACGCCAGCAGTTCCGCAGCCAAGAGCCGCAGCGCGCCTTTGAAGACGTACCCGCGCATGTGCATCGGCTGCGACCCTCCGTGCTGGGGGATGATGCGCAATCACCTGAGCTGCCCGTTTCCAGGCGACCTGCCCACTAGCGACGGCAACTACAAGCCAGTTATGCCGCGCAGCCAGTCCCCTCAGACTTCACATCTATAAGTAGTCACACAAGTTCTCGCCGAGCGTTCGCGCAAAACCCGCGTGTCATGGGTGTTTCTAAACGCGGCCAATCACCCTACAATGACCCAGGGGATACTAACTGCCGCCTCGCTGAACCGGGTGGGGGGGCCACGCGATAGGAGCATCGAATGAGTCTGACGCTTAGAAGTCTGCTAATGGTCTCTGTGCTGGCTGGCTGTGGTGTGGGGCCGCAAGGTCCAAGCGGTGTGGTGGGTCCTGCGGGAACCAATGGCACCGTTGGTCCTGCGGGTCCTCAAGGTCCAGCGGGTCCATCGGGATCAGTAGGTCCCAAGGGTGACCCGGGCATGCCTGGACAGGGTGGCACTACCGATGTCAGCTTGTCGGCTCTGACGCCAAGTGCGGTGCTGGGAGCGCGCTCGGCAGTGCTTACGATCTCGGGCGTGGGCAGTCACTTTAAGACCGGCACCACGGTCGACTTTGGCGACACCGCAATCAAAGTCACCAAGGTGGATGTTGGCAGCTTGACCAACCTGCGCGTGGCTGTGGACGTCGGCCCCACCGCGCTGATTGGTCCGCACAACGTCGTGGTCACCACGGCAGGCGCTGGCGTCGCTGGCGCGGATGAGAAGCTAACGCTGCAAAGCGGCCTCACGGTGCAGGCCTCACTGCTGGGCGAGCTGCCTGCGGGCGTACCAGCGGCTCTGTCGGTGCAGCAAGGTGGCATCACGCAGCTGGCGGTGCGCAACCTGGACTACCGCGACAACCCGTTTGATCTGACGCAGACCAAGCCGGTCATTGGCATCACGCCGATGATGGGGCTCTTGATGCCGCTGCCGCCGTACCTAAACTCGACGACCTATAGCGGGTTTGGAGTGGTGGATGCGCTAGCCACGGCAGCCACGGGCCTGCAGGTCGCGGTGCAGACGACCACGCCGCTTGGCGACAATGTCCTTTTTATCTCGGACCCCAAAGATGCCAAGGCGCCGCAAGTCACGGCTCGGATGCCGGTAGCACTGGCGGCAGGTACCGGCGTCAACAGCGTTCTGGCCAACCCACAGACGACGCTGCTGTATAAGTTTACGACCCCCGCAGACAACTACGTCACGCAGCTGAACCTGTCGACTTTGGGCACTGGGCTTAAGGGCGGCATCATGGCGGCACCGCGCGTCCTGGTTCAGGTTGCGCCGACCACGGGCCGCTTTGCTGAAGGGCTGCCGTTTGATACCTCAGCCACGGTGGTCGGAGCCGCGCTGCAAGGTCGCAACGCCCTTATCTACATGCCCAAGGCCGGCGACTACTACTTTGCGATGTACACCAGCGACCTCAATGGCAGCGTCGACCACAGCTTGACGCTGAAGGCGACGACCGTGGCTGGTACGAACCAGACGCTCAAAGAGATGATGCCGGACTCGGTGGGCTTCCCGCTGGCAACCCTGGGCATCTTGGACAAGACCTACTACGCGACCGATGGCGCGATTGATACCGCGGGCGAGTCGGACTACATCCGCTTTACCGCCAAGTCGCCTCGCGTCTACGTCTCGGCCACCACCAGCACTGGCGCGCCGCTGGCAGTCGGCATCTACGCCATGGACTGCACCACCGTAGTCGATGGCGCCACGCCCCGCGTCGGACAGAGCGCCGCCAGCCAAGAAGCCGCAGTCACCATGGGCACCACCTACTGCGCGCGCATCACCGGCACCCAGGTCACGCCGTACCAGCTGGCCATCTCGCACGACATTCCGTAACGCCTAGCTAGAACGTAAAAATGGAAGCGGCGCGACTCCCAAGACAGCGGGGGTCGCGCCGCTTTGATTTTGGGCGCTACAAAGCTACTGCGAAAAAGTCGCTACATCGACAGACCCGCATGTTGCCGGGCGCGAGCTTCAGCGACGGTGGACCACAGCGTCTCTTCCGCTGAGACGATGCCCGACCAGCCGCTGGCTTTTTGAAATGCACGGTCGCTGATGACACATGGATAGCGGAAGAAGTTGCTTAGGTACTGCGGGAAGTTTCCAGCCGCGC
>JAGNNG010000437.1 GCA_017990795.1 Deltaproteobacteria bacterium | reverse complement strand
GTCCTGCACGCGGCCAGCGATGAGCCAGATGCCGAGCTCTCGATCCTCCTGCCGCAGAGCGAAGCCGAAGCCGTCGCCCGTCGCCAAGGTGAGCTAATCGAAGTCACCGGCGAGCTGTCTTTTGAGCCAAGCCCCGCCCTACTCAGCTCGCCCGTTGCTGCAGCGCAAGGCCCGAGTCACTGGCCACAACAGCCCGCAGTTCAGCACTCGCTGCTGCTGCTGTGGGTGCCAGAGCTAGTGCCCCCGCGCTGGGTCCACGATGTGCTTGCCCGACGAACATTGCCGCCAGAGGCGCGCTTGTGGCGCTACTGCTACTCGGTACTGCAGCAGCAGTAGCAGCGACGGTGACTACAGCGCCAGACCGGCCCGGAACAGCAGCTCGTGCTCGGCGGTGCGATAGAACGGGTAGGTCGGCTGCATCAGCGGCCCGTTCTGCGGAAACTTCACCCCGTCCTTGACCAGCGGCATGTCGCCATCCAGGTAGTTCAGCATGTAGTTGGCCGAAAACCGCACATGCCGGCTCCACCACAAGTTCGCCGCCAGCCCAAACGAGTCAAACGTCAGCGTCCCCAGCGCCAGCTTCTGGTTGTCATCCAGCCGCGGCCCCGCGATATCGAGATTTTCCTCCTGGTGCAGCACCATGCGCTCATACCGCGCGCTCAGATACAGCCCGATCGGGAAGCGCTCGCTGTCCTTGCGGTAGCCTTGCCAGCGCGGCGGCAGCTCTTGGCCCGGCGTCGGCAGAATGCCCGGCCCACCCAAGATCCAGTACCAAGCCTGCAGATAAAACGATGTGCCCGAGCGCGTGACATTGCCTGCCAGCACGCGGCTCAGCGGCAGCGACTTCTCGGACTCGATGATCGGGGGCCGATAGACGCCGACGCCTTCATACGCATTGCGCACCAGCTCGAACCGGAAGCCGAGCGGGCCGATCGGCACATTGACTTCCATCGCCCACTTCAGCAGATCGCCATTTGGCACGAAGCGATAGCTGGTGTTGTTGGTGTTAAACACCGGCGGCAGGATCGACACGCCGCCCTGTGTGCCCAGCGGCCACGCATCGTACGGCACATCGACGCGCTTGCCGTACCACATCGAGCCGCCGATCCAGATCTCACTCAGCCAGCGCGAGCCGCCCGCCCGCGGTAGCAGCGCCAGCGGCGCAAAGTAGCCACGCGCCATAAAGTCAAAGTGGTTGTCCGGGTTTCTTACGTTTAGCCCGTCGCCGTTAAAGACACCCAGCTCGTAGCGCAAGAACCGCGACGGCGCCAGGCCCGACAGCATGATCCCGATCTCTTTGTTCGACGGGATGCCAAAGCCACGCACCGTCAGCGAGCGCTCCATAAAGTCGATGTACTTATCGACCGTCCGGTTCTCCATCGTAAACGGCGCATCAAACTGCCCGACGGTGATGTTTAGCCACGGATGAATGTTGGCGTTGACCCAGGCATCGGTCACCGCTGCCGACTGAAACAAGATCGGGATGCTGGCAAACTCGCCCGCGATCATGTAGTCGAAGCGCTTCAGGATAGTGCCGTTTAGCTCGGCGCGAGCGCGACGGACAAAGATCGTGCTGCGAGGACGCTGATCGGTGGTGCCGTCTACCGTCGTGCTATCGCGCGGCTCGCCACGGTTTGGGAAAAAGTAGCCGTCGACGTTTAGTCGCCCATTGGGGAACAGCACAAAGTTGCTGTCGCGTGAGCGCAGAAACGGCGCTCCGTTGGTATAGCCGGCAAGCGGCGCATCTTCGTCGCGCTCAAACTGCGGCTTGTTTACAACCGGTGCTGCCGACAGAGGAGCCGCAGCCACAGGGTTTGCGCTGGGCACGGCAGACGCACTCTCGTCTCTTTCGCGTGCTGCCATCGTCTGCGCATCGGCCAAGACCGGTGCCGCACCGCAAGCCAGCACTGCAGCGAGGGCTCCCCTGCGCATAAACCCAGCGCGGCCCAGCCAGGCGTGGGTGAGCACAGACCCCAGTGCTCTGACGCAGTGATTGTGTGTACGCATGCTAGTGCTTGTGATCTTACCGGAGAAACCGGGGAACTAGGTCTAGGAAAAAACTGCAAAAACACCTGATTTGCTTGCAGTTAGGGGCCATGGTGGCAAGGTGCCTCAGCTTTTTTGGCCGCAGCTAGTCCGATTCAGGCGGCGGCAGCGCTGCCCGCGCCACCTTAGGCGACGACTTAGACAGCGGTATCAGCAGCAGCAGAAACGCAAACGACAGCGCCGTCCCCAGACCGAACATGCCGCGATAGCCCAGCGAGGTCGCAAGCAGCCCCGAGAGAAGCCGCCCCGGGAACTTGCCCAGGATCTCGATGCAGGCCAGCACCGTGTAGTGCGTCGCCCCGACTCGCCTGTCGACCCGCGACATCATGAACGCAAACATCGCCGTGGTCAGTGCGCCGCCGCCAAAGTGCTCAAAGGTCGTCGCCAGGATCACCGCGCTTGGACTTGGCTTGCCGAGCACGGTTAGGTAGTACTCGCCCGCCATCGACAGAGCGCGCACGATGCCGGTCAGCGCCACCGCCGACAAGATCGGCAGCCGGTACGCCACCGCTCCGCCTAGCGCCGACCCAAGCAGCGACGCCACCATGCCGTAGGTCGTGACCCACTTGGCCAGCTGCGCCGGTGAATAGCCAGCGTCGATCAGAAATGGCTTTAGCATTGCGTCGACCATCGTCTCGCCAATCTTGTACGAGAGGATGAACAGCACCAGCCACAGCGACGACAGCTGCAGCAGCGAGCGCAAGATCGACGACAGCAGCGCATACAGCGAGCCGCGCGTCTGCTCCGTCTCGGGCCGCTCGGGTGGCTCACGCAGAAACAGCAGCACGCCCATCAGCACCGCCAGGATCAGCCCCGCAATGGCGAACAGCATGCCCTGCCAGCCCAGCTGCTCTGACGCGCTGACCAGCACGCCGCCGCCCATGATCATGCCAAACTTGTAGCCCACCACCTG
>JAGNNG010000436.1 GCA_017990795.1 Deltaproteobacteria bacterium | reverse complement strand
TGCATTATGACGGCGCGACCTGGGCTCCTTCGGTTCCTGCGGGGTCGCTGACGCAGAATGATTTTTATGCGGTGTGGGGAACCAGTGCCAGCGATGCGTGGGCGGTGGGCTCGGCTGGAACCTTGGCGCACTATGATGGCAAGACCTGGACGCTATCAGGGCAGAGCGGCGTGACCACGACACAGACCTTGCGCGGCGTGTGGGGAGACAGCGCGAGCAGCTACTGGGCCGTCGGTAATAGCGGCGTCATCCTGCGCTTTAATGCCAGTGGCTGGTCGATTGCCAATGGCAGCGGCGTGGTTGCGGGCACGCTCTTTGGCATCTGGGGCGCAAGCCCTACCTCGCTCTGGGCAGTTGGTAACTCGGGCGTGATCCTGGCTGGCAACGGGACGACCTGGGTCCGCGATCCATTTATGGGCGCCAACTTTAACACCTTGCTGGCGGTCCGCGGCACCCAGCGCGACTCGGTGGTGGCAGTTGGCACCGGCGGCTCGCTTTATCGCTATGACGGCACCGCGTGGAGGGTAGATCCCAAAGGTGGCGCCATCGGTAGTACCAGCCCGAGCGCCCTGACCATCCTGCCCAGCGGCGCGACCTGGGTCGTAGGCTTTGGCAGTGCCGGACGCTTTGACGGTACAAACTGGCAGGCGGTGCCCTACACCTTGCCCTATTCCCTCACTGCCGTGTGGGGCACCAGTGATACAGACCTCTGGGCCGTTGGCGGAAGCGGTGTGATGGTGCGCTATGACGGCCAGGCGCTGACCCCCGGTCCCCTGACGGAGGCGCCCGTGAACACGACTTGGGAGAGCGCTTGGGCAAGCGGCCCCTCTGACATCTGGACAGTCGGCAGCGGCGGCTTTTTCCGGCGCTTTGACGGCACCAAGTGGACCACCTCTGCACAGAGCGGAGTCATCACGACCAGCTTCCTGCAGCGTGTCTACGGCTTTAGCCCTACCTCTATCTTTGCCGTTGGGACTGGCGGCGCGATGCTGCGCTACGACGGCACTGCTTGGAGCCCAATCACCGGCAGTGGCACTGTGGTGACCAACAATCTGTATGGCCTGTATGGGTCGTCCGCTACCAACATGTGGGTGGTCGGGGACACCGGCACTCTTGCTTTCTTTAATGGCAGCACGCTGACCAAGGATGTCTCCTCGGGGATGCTGACTACAGCGACGGTTTATGCGGCGTGGGGTCCGGCAGGAAGCTCTTTTCCATATGCTGTGACCAGCGCAGGGCAGGTACTTCGTTATGTGTTCTCATGGTCGCTGCAGGTGACGCCCCCCGTGCAGCCACTGTACGGACTGTGGGGTAGCGCCGCGACCAACGCCTGGGCTGTGGGCGGGCTTGGCGCGCTGCTGAAGTTTAACGGCAGCGCCTGGGCCGCTGACGCCCAAAGCGGAGTCCTCACCACCGCCACGCTTTACGATGTCTGGGGAGCCAACGCGAGCAACGTCTGGGCCGTGGGCTCGAACGGCACCATTGCGCGCTACAACGGCACCGCTTGGACCCTAGAGCAGTCCGGAACTCGCAACTACCTGGGCGGCATCTGGGGCACTGCCACCGATAGCGTGTGGGCCGTCGGCAGCAGCGGCACCATCTTGCGTTATCAGCCGTAAGCGGAGCCTGCTCGCAACACCTGGCGAGCAAGCTCCTCTCGGACCGCTACGTTCCTGTAAATATCGCTGACTTCCCTATCGCGCTACATACTGCGCCTGCAGCGGCGACTGACCCGCCGCAAGCAGCCTGCCAATGCGACCGTTGTGCGCCAAGTGCTCCAGGATTTTCCAAGCCGTAAACGCATCTGAGCCCGTCGCTGCAGCCGCTGCCAGCACCTGCGCTGCCGTCTGAGGCTCGCCGGTCAGCGCCGCCAGCAGCTGCGCCTGTAGCTTAAGCACCTGCGCCGCCGCTTTCTTGCCCGCTTCCACGCCCGGCTGGTGGTAGGCGTTGATGCCGCACAGCTGCGCGTAGTAGCCCACCGCTCGCTCATACAGCGCAATCAGCATTCCCAGCGTAAACGCCGAGCAGTCAGACACCGTAAGCGTCAGGCTCTGCCGCCCTTTTTCGTACAGCGCTTGCTGCGTACCCAGCAAAAATCCCAGCAGGTAGTCGCCGCTGGTGACGTTTTTTTCCACAAACAGGTCGCTCGCCAGCGCCGCCCCTTGCCCGGCATGCTCGCGGTCGCGCAAAGACTCGATAAACGTCACAAAGAAGTTGTGTACGCCGTCGCGCAGCTGCTGCACATAAGCATGCTGATCCGTCGAGCCCTTGTTGCCATAGACCGCAATCCCCTGATGCACCGGGCGACCTTGCAGATCCAGCTCTTTGCCCAGCGACTCCATCACCAGCTGCTGCAGATAGCGCGAGAACAGCTCCAGCCGGTCTTTGTAGGGCAGGATGACCATGTCGCGCTGGCCGGTGCCGCCGGTGCCGTGGTGCCAGCATACGGCCAGCAGCATCGCCGGGTTGTGCGTCGCTTCCGAGCGCCGCGTCAGCACGTCCATCGCCCGCGCCCCATCGAGCATCGCTGAAATATCGATGCCCTGTAGCGCCGCAGGCAGCAGCCCCACCGCCGATAGCTCTGAGGTTCGTCCGCCGACCCAGTCCCACATCGGAAAGATCGCGCGCCAGCCGCCTTGCGTTGCCGTCAGATAAAGCTCGCTGCCGGTGCCCGTGACTGCGACCGAGTGGGCGGCAAACGACAGGCCCGCCGCCGTCATCGCTGCCTGCGCGTAGAGCTGACCGTTGCGCGTCTCTTTGGTGCCGCCGGACTTGCTGACGACCAAAACCAGCGTCCCGGCCAGGCCCGCCGACGTGCCCGCGATGGCTTGCAGCGTGCGGTCCATGCCGTCCGGGTCGGTGTTGTCAAAGAAGAACAGCCGCATCTGGTCCGCAGGCCCCGTCAGCGCCGCCGAAGCCAGCTGCGGACCCAGCGCCGAGCCGCCGATGCCCACCACCAGCA
>JAGNNG010000435.1 GCA_017990795.1 Deltaproteobacteria bacterium | reverse complement strand
CCCCAGATTGAAGCGGCCCTGGAGGCGCTGATGCAGGCGCCGCCGCCGTCGCTTCCGGGGTCAGGAATGCCGACTACTGGCACTGCAGCAGGAACTGGCGCGGCGAAGGCCTCGGCTGTGGGGCGCGTTCCTCAGCCGCACCGTGGACTGGAAGATCCGGAGCCGGCGGCGGTGGCTCCGACCGCTGTAGATCCAGGTCAGACGCCCCGCGTCGGTCGTCGCACCGGTCTGGGACCACCGCCTGCAGAGGTCATTCACACGCCGCGCCCGCCAAGGCCCGCGAGCTTAGAGTCAGAAGTCCCGTCACCCGAGCCTGCTTCGACATCAGGAGCTGCACCGGCACCGGGTACGCGTCGCGGTGGTCTGCCTCCGCTGTCGCCAGAAGTGGTTGCGCCGCGTCAGCGCTAAGGACCGGTCAGCAATCCCATGCAAGACAAGCTGCAAACATTTGTCGCGCTGCTGCGGAAAAACGGCGTGCGGACCTCGACGGCAGAGCTGCTGGATGCCACCCGCGCGCTGCAGGTCATCGGCTTTTCCGATCCACAGCTGGTGCGTGGCGCTTTGGCTGCGACGCTGATCAAGCGCGAGGAAGATCACGCCGCATTTTCCGAGCTGTTTGATCTGTTCTTCTTTCGCCCCGGTCAGTTCTTGCGTCAGACCGACGAGTCACCGCTGCTGGCCGCTCTGCGCGAGCAGGGCCTAGACGACGACGAACTAGAGCACGTGCTGGCGCTGCTGGCGGACCAGGCGGCTCAGATGGACCCAACGGCGCGCATGGCGCTGGGCTTGCGTCGCGGCGGGATGGAGACGCTGCTGCGCCTAGCGGGCGTGCGCATCGACTTTGGGCGCCTTGTAAATCCGCTGCAGATCGGCTTTTTCACCCAGCAGGTACTAGAGCAGCTGAAGTTTCGTCAGGCGGACTCGGAACTGCGGGCGCTGGGGCAGCGACTGTTACCAGCGCTGGGGGAGCAGCGGTCGGCGCAGATCATGGAGCTTATCGAGCGCAACCTGGGCACTCTGCGCACCACCGTTCGCAGCTACGTAAAGACCGAGTTTGAGAAGCGGAACCTCAACTACACGGACCAGATGCGGCGCGAGCTGCTGTCGGAAAAGTCGTTTGCGCGGATGTCGATTGAGGAGCTGCACAAGCTGCAGCGCGAGGTCGAGCGGCTGGCGCAGAAGCTGCGCACGATGGCGTCGCTGCGTCCCAAACAGCAGCGACGGGGGCGGCTAGACATGCGGCGCACGCTGCGGGAGGCGATGGCGACGCAGGGCTTGCCGTTTCGACTGCGGCTACGGCGGCGTCGCGTCGAGAAGCCAAGGCTGGTGGTGCTGTGCGATGTCTCGGACTCGGTGCGACAGGTGTCGCGCTTTATGTTGCAGTTTGCCTACACGCTGCAGGAGCTGTTTAGCAAGGTGCGCTCGTTTGTGTTCGTCTCGGACTTGGGCGAGACGACGGACCTGTTTAGCCGCTTTGAGCTGGACGAGGCGATCCGTCGAGCGTACTCCGGCGCGGTTATTAACGTGTTTGCCAATAGCAACTATGGGCGGGCGTTTCATCAGTTCGTGGACCGGCACCTGGATGCGGTGACGACGCGCACGACCGTGATTATTATCGGCGACGGGCGCAGCAACTATTTCCCGCCGGAAACCTGGGCGCTGGAGCGGGTCAAGGCGCGGGCCCGGCACGTACTGTGGCTAAATCCCGAGCAGCCCTCGTCGTGGGCGTTTGGCGATAGCGCCATGCGTGACTATCAGCCGCATCTGTCGCGGGTCGAGGTGGTAAACAACTTGGCCTCGCTGTCGCGCATCATCGACGAGCTGGTGCTGTAGCCGCACCGACGCCGTGCACGCGCAGGACCGTGGCTGTGTTACGATGACTTACCCGCAGAAGGAGTCCGTATGCGCAAGCTGCATGTCGTGCTGGGAGTTGTGCTTGGAGCGGTTTTACCGACGCTGGCCGTGGCTGGCCTAGTGACCACGCCGCTATCCTCAAAAGATGGCTTGGTGACGGTCGCGGCCCCACAAAACGAGGGCTGGAGCTGCGCGGAGCAGTCGGTGACTCATCCGGTGCCGACGACGCTGCTCAAGTGTCGGCGGGTGGTCGCGGGCGAGTTCTTTTTCGCCATGGCCAAGCAGTATCAAGTCCCTGCGGACCAGGTAAAGACCGCCAAAGAGCTAGCCACGGACGTATATCCGGCTGACTACGCGAAGTTTTTCCGTCGCTATGACATCACGGGCACTTCTGAAGTCGCGCTGCAGGGGATGACCGGGGTGGAGACGCGCCTAGACGCCGTACACGAGGTCAAAGGCGAAGTTCGCAAGGTCGAGCGGGTCTTTGTGCAGGGCCGCAACGTGTTCTTGCTGTCGGCAGAAGGCTACAAAGTGCAGTTTGACGGCTGGAAGGGCTTTATTGACGCGTGGATGACTGGCGCGCGCTTTAAGGCCGTGGTCGAGCCGAAGAAGTAGCGACGCCTGCAAGTGCTGCCAGCTGCGACAGATCGTCGTCTAGTGACGCGGGTGTCGTGGCTGGTGGTGCGAACAAGGGGCCTCGGCCATGCAGCAGCAGCATGGCACCTGTGGGCTCGATAACGACTGAGGTTGCGACGCTGCCGTGCGGCACGCCCAGCTGATGAGAGGCTGTGAGCAAGTGCCGCAGTCGGCTCACATCGCTCTGCGACAGCATCGAGCCGTGAGTCTCGGCTGCGGTGACGGCAAAGCCACTGGGGACTTCGAAGTGTACCTCGGCTTCCGCCTCGGCTGGGGACGACAGCGGTGCTGGCGAATTGCCCCGCAGCTTGATGCGCAGGATTCGCTGAAGCCCGGGACCTCCCAGCCGCGCAAAGTGTTGTAGCCAGCTTCGGTGCGGGGCTGCGGCTGGGCTCTGCAGCACGCCTGCGTGGTAGCGCTCGATGAGCAGCGGTCGATTCAGTTGGCTGTCGCTGCTTAGAAAGACACGGCTGT
>JAGNNG010000434.1 GCA_017990795.1 Deltaproteobacteria bacterium | reverse complement strand
GTGCTCTGCCAGTGACCTTGGGCCAGCCGCGTCGCCTCATACGGCACGTGACGCAGACTGGCCAAGATCAGCGCCCACGTCAGCTCTGCCGGAGCATGCGGGCTGCCCTGCCCTGCAGCCGCCACCGCAATCCCGCGCTGGGTACACGCTGCTACATCAATGTGCTGAGCGCTGCGCCCAGTCTGCGCCAGCAGCCGCACGCTGGCAGGAAGCCGCTCGATCAGCGCCCGAGGAAACGCCGACCGCTGCTGCGTTAGCACCACGGCCTGGCAACCTGCCAGCCGCGCCGCCAGCCGGTCGAGGTCCTTTTCGGTGTCGGCAAAAACCCGCAGCGTATGACCCTGCTGCAGCAGCGGCTGCACACACGCCAGCGCGCGAAAGGCATCTTGGTAGTCGTCTAGAACGGCAATCAGCATGGTTTCGCTACTTGGTTTGGGTTGTTTGGCGTGACCAGCGGTCGCGTGACGCAAAAACCACTGTACCTCGTCCGCTTCCTGCAATAGAGCGTCCCCTGCGCTTCCTGGCATGTCAGGAAAGTGGATCCGAACTTCGATTTCACTTTCTGGCCTGCCACCCAAGTGGATCCGAGCTTCGATTTCACTTTCTGGCCTGCCACCCAAGTGGATCCGAACCTCGATTTCACTTTCTGGCCTGCCACCCAAGTGGATCCGAATCGATGTCGCGTTCTGGCAAGAACACACAGGTGCAACGCGCGGCGCGATGTTGGTTTCTGGCATGCCAACCTGGCGACATCGACGCGCGATGTCGGTTGGAAGCCACGCCGGAAACTGCCATCGAGCGTCACGAACCGAAGCTGCCTAGCCAGGTGCGTGCAATCGCCCCGCCCCACCACTTCCTGGCGAGTTTTGTGCTTTTGGCGCCAATTCCCGCAGAACAGCTGGCGAACTTGGCCGACCCGCAGACCGCTACTTGCACCCACATGGCCACTCCGCTGGCCAGGGGGCGACGCTCCGCAGTCAAGGAGCCCAGTCAACTGGTCCAGCCAAGCGTTGCAGTCTGTAGATGGTAGGGACTTAGAGTGCCTATCAAATCCCGTAGCGAGGATGCCCAGCCGCAGTACCTAGCGCGCGGAGCCGCCTTGTCGGCTGCCCATAAACTAAAACGCTTTTCCCCGGCGGACGCAGTAAAGGATAATGGCTGCGATCATCTCTAGACACGTCCGCTCGGTCAGCAGCCCCCTTGGCTTGCTGAGAGCTGCGGCGATAACGGGTAGGACACGGCATGAGCGGCACGGAAACTCCCAGCAACAACCCACTGCGCGAAGGCATCGTTGGCGAGCGCCAGCCCGAGCCGTGCGCGATGGTCATCTTTGGCGCCTCAGGCGACCTGACCAAGCGCAAGCTAGTCCCGGCGCTGTATACGCTGGCGCGCGAGCGACTGCTGCCGCCCGGATTTGCCATCGTCGGCATGGCCCGTCGCCAGATCCCGTTCGCCGAGCAGATGAAAGAGAACGTGAGCAAGTTTGCCCGCCGCCGTCCCGTCGATGACGCGCTGTGGTCCACGTTTGGCGAGGGCATCAGCTACGTCAGCGGCAACTTCGACGACCCGGCGGCCTACCAGCGCCTAAAAGAACACCTGGCCGAGATTGACCAGAAGCGCGGCACGCGTGGCAATCGCATCTTCTATATCTCGACGCCGCCCGAGTCGTTTGAGCCGATCCTGCACAACCTGGGTCAAGCCGGGATGATCGAGGCGGGCGACCGGCCCTTTACCCGCGTCATCATCGAGAAGCCCTTTGGTCACGACCTGTCGTCGGCGCAGCGCTTAAATGAGATGTGCCTCAAAGTCCTGCGGGAAGACCAGATCTACCGCATCGATCACTACCTGGGCAAAGAGACGGTGCAGAACATCTTGGTGTTCCGCTTTGCCAACGGCATCTTCGAGCCGCTGTGGAACAACAAGTACGTCGATAACGTGCAGCTGACCGTCTCGGAAGCGATTGGCATCGAGGGGCGCGGCAACTACTACGACCAGTCGGGCACGCTGCGCGACATGGTGCAAAACCACATCTTCCAGTTCATGTCGCTGATGGCGATGGAGCCGCCGGTGGCCTTTGAAGCCAGCGCGGTCCACGACGAAAAAGTCAAAGTCCTGCGCGCGCTGCGCGAGCTGCCGCTGTCCGACATCAACCAGTGGGCGGTGCGCGGTCAGTACGGGCCCGGCTTTGACCAGGGCAAGCCCGCAACCGGCTACCTGCAGGAAGAAGGCGTCGCAGCAGGCTCGCGGACCGAGACCTACGTGGCGCTGAAGCTGTTTATCGACAACTGGCGCTGGGGCGGCGTGCCGTTTTATGTGCGCGCGGGCAAGCGCATGGCCAAGCGCGTCAGCGAGATTGCCATCACGTTTAAGAACGTGCCGCATACGCTGTTTGCCGAAAAGGACAGCGGGGCGCGGCTCTCACGCGAGCCGAACGTACTGGCGCTGCGCATCCAGCCGGATGAGGGGATTACGCTGAAGTTCCTGTCCAAAGTACCGGGGCCGACGATTGAGCCGCGCCCGGTGACGATGGACTTCCGCTACGGATCGAGCTTTGGCACCGAGCCACCCGAGGCGTACGAGCGGCTGCTACTGGACGCCATGCTGGGCGATAGCACGCTGTTTGCGCGCGGCGATGAGGTGATGGCGTCGTGGCGCTTCTGTGACCGGGTGCTGGCGGGCTGGAAGGCGGCAGATGAAGGGGTGACGGCGCCGCTGCCAAGCTACGAGGCGGGCAGCTGGGGGCCGCAAGAGGCGGCAGATATGCTGTCCCCGGAGGGACGCGCATGGCGGAAACCATGACCAAGGACGGGCCGGAGCAGGTCGCCGGTACGACTCCAGCCGTCGCGGCGCCTAGTGCCAAAGCGGCGCCCTCAGGACAGACGCCCCAGCAAGAAGACCTGCGCCTGCGTGAGCGGCAAGAAGGCTGGGCAGTGCCACTGGACCGCATCGAGGCGTTTACGATGGGGGC
>JAGNNG010000432.1 GCA_017990795.1 Deltaproteobacteria bacterium | reverse complement strand
TCTGGTTCTGCGTACACTCAAGGGATGAGACCGCACGCTCCGCTTGGCCTTTTGCTTGGACTGTCGGCGATGCTGTGGACGGGCTGCTCTGTCAGCGTGCCGTACATCGCAACTCCGACGATACTGCCGCAAGTGACCTGCCTGCCCCCCGAGCAGCAGGAGCGCACCGCCGTCCCGGTCAGCCGCGCCAAAGACTTAAAGCCGGTCTATGTGCGAGCGTCAGCGCTGATTCCCGCATTACAGCTGCAGCCTGGTGCAGCCTCGTCATCCGGCCCAGTCCTGCTACCGACCAGACGCTATAGCCCGATGGTCACGGCTGGAGTCGTCCTCACCAGCATCGGGTCTGCCTTATCGGTCGCGGGCACGGTGCTGTTCTTTGCAAACGGCGGCGCCTATCGCTCTGCGGGCGGCCCTGTCGCACTGTCGGGAGAGCCACCGATGATCCTCGGCACCGTGCTGTGGATCATGGGCATCATGCGACCACCGCAGGAAGTCCCCGCCGGTCGCCCCAGCCTGCACTACTTAAACAGCAACTAGCGATAAGACGACCGACCGAGCAGCGGCAGCACTTCACCGGCAGCCCGCAGACCTGACTCCAAAGCGCCGTCCATGTAGCCGACGTTACGCTGCGCCGTCTCTGTACCGGCCCAGTGCAGCCGTCCAACCGGTGCCCTTAACGCTTCCCCGTAGCGCGTCAGCGTCCCCGGCGGCATCAGGCCAAAGTAGCAGCCCCGCGACCAGCGCTCGCTGCTCCAGTCCTGCTCGACATAGTCCGTGGGCTCGCCTGCCGCCTTGCCAAACAGCCGCACCAGTTCAGCAATCACCGCCTTGCGTCGCGCCGAGACATCCAGCTCGCGTAGCCCGCGCGCCCCGTCGCCCAGCGCAAAGCCCACCAGCGCGCCATGCGACTCTGACCGCCCGCGCGGCCCCGGATAAGGCGAGTCATCAAACGTAATCCGCAGCGGCCCGGTATCGCTGACCGCCTCCCCAGACAGCCCTTGCTCCCGCCAGAACGGTCGCTCATAGACGGCAATGCACTTGGCCACGCAGCCCATCGGCATGCGCTGCGTCAGCTGATCGCGCGCGGCTGGCAGCGCTGGCTCATACTCGATCCGTCCAGCCAACGTCGGTGGTATCGCCACAATCACGCGCTGAGCCCGCAGCCGCAGCGTACTTTTGCCGCCACAATGAACTTGCACGCCGTCATCGTCCTGCACCAGCGCCCGCACCGGAGTCTCCAGCAGCAAGTGCTGGCTTAGCTGCAGCGACAGGCGATTGGCCAGCTCTTGAAAGCCCTCGACGGCGCGCGTCTGCTGCGCCCCACCTTGAATCGTCGCCAGCTTCATCAGCCCGCCGCCCGAGTGCAGCACAAACAGAAAGTGCAAAAACGAAACCTCTGCTGGCTCGGCTGAAAAAATCGACTCGACTGCGACATCCAGCAGCGCCCGCGCGCCTTCCGTGAAGACGTTTTTCTGCTTCCAGGTCTCGACGGTCATGGCGTCCCACTCGCGCGCATTTTCAGCCTGCTGGGGCGCGTGCAGCGGCACCTTTTGACACAGCGCCGTCAACTTTTTCATGCTGCGGTCCAAGTCCAAAAGTCCCAGCAGCGACAGCGACGGAATATCGCTCTTGTAGGTGCTGACTTTGTCGCTTAGCGACAGCACCTTGCTCCCCGTGCAGTACTGCGGAAACAGCGTCAGTCCCAGTTCAGCGGCCAGCTTGGTGACGTGGTCCTGACCGGGGCCAATCCACTGCGCGCCCAGCTCCACCATCGCGCCTGAGGCCAGCTGATGACTCAACACGCGCCCGCCCACCCGATTGCGCGCTTCCAAAATGCGCACCGAAGCGCCGCTCTCAAGCAGCGTCCGCGCCGCCATCAGCCCCGCGAGCCCCGCACCGACCACGACCACGTCGACCGACTTCTCTGCGCCGGCAACACTCGCGCTTTCGGCAGCGTGAAAATCTCGCATCGCAGCTCCCACCGCACAAGATGGCTGGTTTTTGCTAAAGGACCATTATGCTCGCGGGCCGAGCGCCGAGAAAACAGGGAAGGTAGCCACAGACCATGCAAAAAAAACTTCGCGTTGCCGTGCTAGGTGCGACCGGTCTTGCCGGACAGCAGTTTCTGACTGCGCTGGCTCACCATCCATACTTCACGGTCACGAGGCTGTGCGCCTCAAAGCAGAGTGCCGGCAAGCGCTACGCCGAGGCGCTACGCGACAAGTCGGGCAGTCTGCGCTGGTTTGCCACCGAGCCTCCGCCTGCCGCACTTTTAGACTTAGTCGTCGAGGATGCCAGCGCTGTAGCCGCAGCGGATGCTTCTGACCTGGATGTCGTCTTCTCTGCGCTGGATACCGAGGTCGCGCGCGAGCTGGAGCCGCTGTTGGCGCGCCAGGTACCAGTGTTTTCGACGGCCAGCGCCTATCGATATGAGGACGATGTGCCCATCTTGCTGCCGGGCGTAAACCCGGAGCATGCGGCGCTGCTAACCACCCAGCAGAAGCTGCGCGGCTGGCGCGGCTTTATTGCCCCCGGTCCCAACTGCACCACCGTCGGACTGGCGATGACGCTAAGGCCGCTGCTGGACGCGTTTGGCCTGCAGCGCGTGGTCATGACTTCTTTGCAGGCAGTGTCGGGCGCGGGCCGCTCGCCGGGCGTAAGCGCGCTAGACATCCTCGACAACGTCATCCCTTACATCCCCAGCGAGGAAGAAAAAGTCGAGCGTGAGACGCGCAAGATCCTGGGCCACTTGCACACCGATGGCAGCGGTCTGTCACGCATTACGCCGCGGGCCCTGCCCGTCTCGTGTACCTGTACTCGCGTCGCCGTGCTGGAGGGCCACACCGAAGCCGTCTTTGTTCAGACCGAGCGCCCAGCCCCCCTGGCCGAGGTCAAAGCCGTGCTAAGCCAGTTTGGTCAGGCGCTGCAGGCGCTGAAGCTGCCGTCGCTACCGCCGCAGCTGATAAGCGTCACCGATG
>JAGNNG010000433.1 GCA_017990795.1 Deltaproteobacteria bacterium | reverse complement strand
GGGGGGCGAGAGCTTCAGGGTCGGGGTCTGCCAGCTACGTCGCCGCATGATGAAGGGGACGTGGACCTGATCGGCCTTGTAGTCCAGGCACAGCGCGTACATGGCCAGGTTTACGCCCAGGCGGAAGGAGTGCTCGCGCTGTAGCTCGCCGCCGGGGATGACCTCGAACTGGTACTGGCCGCCGCGATCGCGGACCCAGGCCCCGCCCAGGTCGTTTTGCGAGTAGACGATGGCGGCGCGACCCCCGATGAGCGCGGCCTCAAGGTAGGGCAGGGCGAGCACGCGACCGGCGGGGATGCGCAGCAAGTAAAAGGCGCGAAACAGCACGTGGTCATCGGGCAGGCGTCCGAGCGGGCTGCTGGGTAGCAGGCGCTGACACAAGGCGCGCACCGACTGATCAAAGCCACCACCGGCGCGGCCTTCGGCGCTGTCGATTAGCAGCATGCCGCCCATGGTCAGGTGGCGGCGCAGGCGGGCCAGGTCCTCATCGCTGGGCAGGGCGAAGGCACGGTCGCCGGCCAGGTATAAAAAGGGGTGCCGGTGTAGCTCCACCACGTCAGAGGGGTGAACCTGGGGCAGCTCGGCGCTGACTTCGATTGAGGTGCGCTTTTCGATCTCCCACATCAGGCGACGTAGCGCATCGGGGCGGGGCACGCTGGCGCTGGGTCCGGCACCGGGAGCGGCGTTAAACACCAGCTGCGCCAGCTCTAGGCGATCGCGTCCGGCGAAGGCCTGCGCCGACCGGGGCTGCAGCGCGGACAACAGCCCTGCGAGGCCTAACTGCAGCACCTGCCGACGGCGCAGCACCGGGCTTTCTGCGATCTGTGGCGGTCGGGACATGGAGGCCAGCCAGCCAGAGCGAGACTGAGAGCGAGAGCGGGTAGACACGAGCTGCCTTAGTTATAGCGAAATCTAGGTGCTCTGTGGGGCCCGTCTGTGAAGCGTGTGGGCGGTTCGGGGCGCGGCTTGCAGCGCGGTGTGTGGGGGATGCCGCGCGGCTTGTAGGCAGCGGCGGCAGTCCTTGAGGTCGGCGCGAGCCAGTTGATCTGGTCTGGGTGGGGGATCTACGATTAGTTGTTAAAAAGTAGGAATGTAACTTACTAAAAATGGCGGCCCATCATGAACGAAGATGACTTCATCTACTGGCAGGATGTGCTTGAGGCGGTGCAGGCCGGGCGCACAAGTGGGCTCAAGTGTCCGTTCTGCTACCAAGAGAGCCTTTCGGTGGTGCGCGAGGACCGCAAGACGCGGATTCAGTGCGCCACCCGCAACTGCCGCAACTTCATCGAGGGGCGATTCTCGGCTGAGGATGTCTCGGAGTAGGTGCCGGTGGGGGCTGCAGCCGGTGGCCTGCTTCCATGTATGAAAGTATTTTCGGATGCCAGAATACTTACTTAATAGGATATAGTTTGGCTCTGTTTGGATCCGCTTGGCTTTGGCTAAGCCTGGCTAAGTTTGTTTAGGTCTTTGGTGGGGGCGACGACCCTGCGGGCTCCGGGGGAGCAGCGAGGTCGGGAGTCAGGAGCAACATCGAAATGGCGCGCAGCTTCTTAGGCAAAGGGTGGCGCTACCCGGTGATGATCGACCGCAACGGCGGCATGGCGCAAAGCTCGCTAGACGACCTGGTGCGCGAGTCGATCTTGATCATCTTGGGCACGGCGCCTGGCGAGCGGGTGATGCGGCCCTACTTCGGCTGCGACATCCACGAGCTGCTGTTTGCACCCAACAACATCAACACCGCTGGCCTTGCCGCCCACTACGTGCAAGAGGCGCTGGAGAAGTGGGAGCCTCGGATCGAAGACATCTTTGCCGACGCCAATCCCGATCCGAATGAGCCGCACAAGCTCATGATCGACATTCGTTACAAGGTCCGGGGCACCAACGTGACGCGGAACCTCGTCTATCCGTTTTATCTGCGCAGGAGCGATCAAGAATGATCCCGACGCCAAAGCTGGACGATCGGACATACGCAGACATTGTTGCTGAGGCGGTCCGTCTGATCCCTCGGTACTGTCCGGAGTGGACCAATCACAATCCCTCGGACCCTGGCATTACCATCCTCGAGCTGACGGCGTGGATGACCGAGCTGATCTTGTATCGGCTCAACCGCGTGCCCGAGAAGAACTACCTGACCTTCCTCGACATGCTGGGCATCAAGCTGCAGCCTGCGCAACCGGCGCGGGCGCTCTTGACGTTCGAGCTGGCCGAAGGCATCGAGCGGCAGACGCTGCGCAAGGGTCTACAGGTCAGCACGCCGCAGGCCGATGAAGAAGATGCGGTGCTGTTTGAGACGATGCGCGACCTGACGGTGGTCAGCGCCCGCCTGGACCGCGCGTTTTCTTACTTCGACGAGACCTACTCGGACAACTCGCCCTACATCAGCGGCGAGCGCAACGAGGGCTTTTTAGCCTTTGCCGGGGCTGAGCGCGTCGATCGCTTCATCTATCTGGGTGACGAGCGCCTGATCACGCTCAACGAGTCGACGGTGCTGCGACTGCGCATTACCGCGCCTGAGCACGGTGGCCGCGATCTGTCCCGTCTGCTCGAGTGGGAGTACTGGAACGGCAGGCGCTGGCGCGAGCTGACGATGGCGGCGCTGGAAGTGGAGCGCGGCGAGGTCATCTTCGCCGGCATCTCGGACCTGCAGCCGACGACGGTAAACGGCGTGACCACGACGTGGATTCGCGGACGCCTGGCCGAGGTGCCGCGCAAGACCTCGGAGACCGAAGTCGATACGGTGCGCGGTACCGTCGAGGTTGTCGGCGAAGGCATCATGCCCGACCAGGCATTTGCCAACCTAGATAACAACGTCTTTATCGCGCTCGACCTGGGCAAAAACGTTCATCCGTTTGGCACCGAGCCGAAGATTGACCACTGCCTGTATCTGTCGTCGCAGGAGACGTTCTCGCAGCTGGGCGTGCAGGTCGAGATCGAGATCAACATCAGCGATCCGACGGTGAATGCCGCGCCGCGCGCTT
>JAGNNG010000020.1 GCA_017990795.1 Deltaproteobacteria bacterium | reverse complement strand
CTCCTTGTTGGTGTGCTCACCGTCGAGGATGACCTTTTCCAGTGCGCTGATCTGCCGATCATTCAGGATGCAGCAGCCCAGTCGTGCCAGCTCGGCCTTTAGCGAATCGGCGATCTTGCCGACGGCGCAGATCTCTTTTTCGGCAACGCAGACGATGTTGTTATCGATCGAGGCGCCTTCGATGATGCCGCGCGCTGCGATATCGATACGGGCCGTCTCGTCGACCACGGCTGGCGGATTGCCCGGTCCGGCAGCAATCGCGCGCTTGCCTGAGGTCATCGCTGCTTTTACAACTGCGCCACCACCGGTCACCACCAGCAGTCGCACGCCTTTGTGGGTCATCAGCTTCTGCGCGCTCTCGATCGAGGGCTCAGCGATGTTGCACAAGAGGTTTGAAGGGCCGCCACTGGCGACGATGGCTTCGTTTAGCAGGTGGACAAAATAGGCGCTGGTCTTCCAGGCATATGGATGGGTGTTAAACACCACCGCGTTGCCGCCCGACAGCATGCCGATGCCGTTATTGAGGATCGTCTCGGTCGGGTTTGTCGTCGGTGTAATCGAGCCAATTACGCCGTAAGGTGCTCGGTCCAGGACCATCATGCCGTAGTCGCCGGTATAGGCGAGGGGGCGCAGGATCTCTGGCCCCGGCGTCTTCTGCGCGACCAGCGTATTCTTTTTCAGCTTGTCTTCAACCCGACCGTAGCCAGTCTCAGCGACGGCGTACTCAGCTAGCGCTCGCAGGTTGTCCATCGTCACTTTGCGCATGGCCGCAACCATCTTCTCGCGGGTGGCCAGGGGCACTGACTGGTACTGGTCAAACGCCTTGCGCGCTGCCGTTACCGCTGAGTCCATATCGGGAAACAAGCCATGGCTGCCCCGAGGAATGCGGACATCTGGGCGCTTACCGCCGCCGCTGTTGCCTCCACGTAGATGCGGTGGCACAAACCCCGTTGCTGCGCTGCTGCTCGTCGAAGGGCGCGAGCTGCCGGTGTTGGGAGTGCCGCGCTCAGCCGCCTTGAGGACGGCCTGCATTGGCGTCGAGTCTGCCTGCGGACCCAGGCGCGAAAGCACTTTGTCGACGATCTCTTGAATGCGCTGCTCGTCCAGTGGCCCTGGGATTTGCACGGTCGGCTCCCTCTTGCAGTGCGAAAAGCGAACGATGTTCTAGCTTGGCAGCAGCGACGGTAATACCCGACAGGCTGCGGCTTGCGGCTCAGGCTGCGATCAGCGAACGCCAGCGCGTACCTGACAAATGGACGCGCTAGCGGAGGGTCAGCTTGCCAGCGTTGCGCTAGCGCAGCTGACCGCGATTACGACTTGGTGTAGCGGGGCTGACCGTCGGCATCGATGAGGTCGACGATGGCCATGATGGTGGCGTCGACCGGCCTGTCCTTGGTCACCAGCGTTTGCCGGGCCGAGGAACCAGACGCATACATCACCACCTCGCCCACGCCAGCACCGACGGCATCCACTGCCACAACCGGAGCGGCATTGAGCGGCTGTCCCGCCGCATCGCAGGGCTTGACCAGCAAAAACTTCAGGCTGGCAAGCTCTGCTTCTTTGCGGGTGGCCACTACCGTGCCCACTACCACGCCGAGGATCATGGTGCGCTACTTCGCCGCGCCAGCGGTGCCAGCCCGACCCAGCGGCAGCACCATGTCGACGTTTTGGTGTGGACGTGGGATGACGTGGACCGAGACCAGCTCGCCCACTCGCTCTGCCGCGCGCTGTCCGGCTTCCGTCGCTGCTTTGACAGCTGCGACATCGCCACGCACGACTGCGGTGACATAGCCACCGCCAATTTTCTCGTACCCGACGAGCTCTACGCGGGCAGCCTTGACCATTGCGTCAGCGGCTTCAACCATGCCGACAAACCCTTTGGTCTCAATCATTCCAAGCGCATCAGCCATTTTCGTTTCCTTGCCTTTTCTAGTGAGGCGGTTGCCCGCGCAGCAATTGACCCGTGAAAGTGATGACTCAAGTGAAAGCGGTGAAACAGCGAGGGCGGCCTGCTCCGGTTCGACATCAACCGATGCGATGGCGTTTTAGCGCCCTGGCTCCTGTGGCTACTTGTCTACAAAGTTGCCGAAGGGCTTGCCGGTGATGCTCTCGATCGCGGCGGTGGCAGCAGCTGCTGCGGCGTCGATCTCAGCCTCGGGGCCCGATAGATACAGACGACCGAACGCGCCAAACGGCGTGACCGAGACCAGAAAGATTCGCGCCGCTTTTTCTGCTTCGTTGGCCGCGAAAGTGACGTAGCCCGCGGGCTCGGTCTCTAGGATAAACAGCGACTGACCGGGGAGGATCATCATGCCCGCAGAGTTACGGTTGATGATCTGTGCCTGATACGGCTCGACGGCGCGGATGATCTGGTTGGTCAGCACCTTGGGCTTGTAGCGGTCTTCTTCTTTGACCCCGAGGTGCTGCAGGATGGCTTCGCCAGCCTGACGGACTTCGCCCTGGTCGCTGTCGTGAACTTCCAGCAGACCATAGGCGCGCTCGACAACCTGGATGGCGGGCGTCACGCGCGTCGCTTTCAGCGCTACGTCGGTGACGCGGTTGATGGCGATACCGGGGGCGATCTCGACGAACAGCGAGGCCATGCCCGGCACTGGCAAGAAGCCTTTGGCGGTCTTGCCCATGAAGCTTGCGAGCTGCGGCTGCAGCGCGTCAAGAAAGGTATAGGTTCGCAGCGTAGTGGCGGCCATGGCTCCCGATTCCCTAAAAGTGGCGCGACGTTAACAAAGTGACTTTGGGGGGTCAACAGCCGCGCAAGCTCGCTTTGGCAAATTCGCTGGGCGCGGTGTTGCGCGCGGCTTTTTATAGATCAACAACTTCGATGCGGCCTAGGTCATAGCCCAAAAAGCGCGCTCCCACTTCGGCAACTCGCGCTTCATCGGTGACAAAGCAGCGCAGGCGAGAGGCGCTCTCAGCCACATCTGAGCCTGCGGTTTGAAGGAGTCCGGCGGCGGAAAGACGCTGCGCAGCGGCCTCGGCCATCACCTGCGCCGAGTCCACAAGCTGCACCGGGTGCTGCCACAGCTCTAGCGAAATACGCGCAATCTGCGTCGCCAGCAGTGGGTAGTGCGTGCAGCCAAGGACGAGGGTGTCTAGCTCTGGCGCGCGCGTCTGCAACTCGCTCAGATAGCGACGGACGACCAGCTCGGTGATGGGGTCGGCGGGGGCCGTCCAGCCTTCCTCGACCAGCGGCACCAGCATCGGGCAGGCGGCGCTGTGGATGGTCAGCTTCGGATCGATCGCATGCAGCGCGCGCACATAGGCTTGCGAGCGCACCGTGGCAAGAGTGCCGATCACGCCGACAACACCGCTGCGGGTGACTTGGGCGGCGGCTTGGGCGCCTGGCTCGACGGTACCAAGGACGCACACAGGAAGCTCAGTCGACAGGACATCCAGCGCTGCGGCAGAGGCGGTGTTGCACGCAATCAGGATCAGTTTGACCTGATGCTGCAGCAGGAACTTGGCAGCGTTTCGTGAGTAACGCAGCACCGTGCTTGCGCTGCGACTGCCGTAGGGGACCCGCGCGGTGTCGCCAAGATAAATCAGGTTCTCTTGCGGAAGGCGGGCCAGAACTGCTCGGGCGACCGTTAGCCCACCGACGCCGGAGTCAAAGACGCCGATGGCTTGGCTGGCTGCGGGCGCCACGCGAGGGTGGACCAAGCGCTGGGATTGGGAGTGGTCGAGACTTGACACGGGCGGCAGCCTAGCCCGAGTGGCACTGCGCTTGTCAAGGCTGGCACAGGTGTCGTGGAGCTAGTAGGGCGGAGGCAGAGGGATTTGCACCACGGCGGGGTGCGCGGCTACTGCTTGGCTGCGCACTCCGAGACGATGATCTTGGCTTGCTGATTGCTGCTGTCTTGCGCCAGGACCTCTTGGGCAAAGGCGCGGGCTTCGGCGCACTGCGATAGCTGCATGGCGTTTTGCGCGATGGTGAGCTGGGTCTCGATGTACTTGGTGCGGACGTGGGCCAGCGCTTCGGTGGCCTTGGTCTTGTACGATGAATCGGCGCTGACCTCTTCAAACAGAGCCAGAGCAGCCGGATAGTTTTGGCGCTCGACGGCCAGCTCGAAGGCCTGGAGGCGGAAGCGATTTTGTAGCTCTTCCTCGGCGCGCTGGCGCTTCACGTTAAACTGCGTGTCACCGGGGTAAAGGCGTAGGCCTTCCTCGGCGAGCAGCAGCGCGGTGGTAAACTCGCGGCTCTGCAGCGCCTGCTCGATCTCGACGAAGCGCTCGGCGGCGCTGGGGGCCTTTGAGAGCAATCCGACCGTACCGCTGCTGCTGGTCGTGCTCGCCATTGCTCCGGCGTTCTCGGTGGCCCCGGTCCCCGCTGCGTCTCGGTGTTGGCTGGAGGTAATCAGCGCCACCAGCTGTGAGCCCAAGCTGCCCAGTGCCGCGCCACCCAGCGCTACCAGCACGGTCAGTGACAGTCCGCCAAGGCCAATCCGGGACTTGCTAGCACTGCGAGATACCGTCGAGAGCTTGGTCGTCTGACGCGTATCAGCTGCTGTCCGCGGCTTGGACCCCGGCCTAAGGCCTTGGCTATCAGCACTTCCGGTCGGGAGCAGAGTGTCGGCCATCCCAACATTTAGCGTACCACGTCGGCTGCCCTGGCTGGCTGCAGATTTTTTTATTGACGGACCCCCACCCAAAAAGTACATCCTGGCTTCGCTTGCTTGGTAAGTGTCGTCTCAACGCAGCGCGCCTTGGCAGCAAACTCGCGGGAGTAACTCAGTGGTAGAGTGTCAGCTTCCCAAGCTGAAGGTCGCGGGTCCGAATCCCGTCTCCCGCTCTTGAAAAGTTAGGTTTGGTAGTAGCAGCCACCCAGGCAACAGCACCGGGTGGCTTTTTTATTGGCCGCCGCGCCAGCCCCTAGAAATCCCCGCGCACCCCGAGGTTTGGGAAGATCGGCAAGCCGGTCACGCGGCCTTCTTGGTACAGCTGCCGTCCGCCGTAGATCAGGCTCTCGGCATTTTTGCGGTTGTAGACGTTCTGCACTTCCAGGTACAGCCCCAGTCGCCAGCGCTTCATGGTGAAGGTCTTATCGACGCGCAGGTCGAGCTGATGAAAGTCTGGCAGACGAAAGCCCAAGAGCTCGCCGTCGATAGAGTCGTAGAACTGATAGTTGGCGTCGCGAATCGAGCCCGCGCTGAGTGTCGTCGGATTGCCGGTGACGTAGCGAAAGCGAGCCCCGACATCCAGTCCCCACGGCAGCTTGTAGGTCGCCAGCACCGTCAGAATATGCGTCTGATCGAAGCGGTACACGCGCCACGGCTGATCGAGGCTGTCGCGACGCTCGCTGCGGGACAGGGTGTAGGCGACAAAGCCGGTTAGGTTGTGCCACAGCGGCTGGCGGATCAGCAGTTCACCGCCGTAGACGCGACCGAGGCCGTCGTTGTTGTAAGCGCTGATCTCGTCTTGCACGACCAGGCTGCGCAGATCTTTGTAAAAGCCCTGCGTCTCGGCGTGCAGGCCGTGCGGCAGCTCCAGCTCGAGGCCGACAACATAAGTTGTGCCGCGTTGCCAGCGCAGCTGCGGGTTGCCAAAGCGCGGGGACAGCTCTGCGCCTTGCGGGGCCTGGCTGTACAGACCCAGACCGGCTTTAAGCGCCAAGCGGTCGCGCACTAGCTGCGCCCGCAGCTGCAGACGAGGCTCGGCATAGGCCAGCGTCCGAGTCGGCGTGGTGGCTTGCGCATCGCTAGGCAAGCGCAGGTGGTCGATTGAGATTCGAAGCTGCGGCGATAGCACCAAGCGATCGTCGGCAAAGCGAAAGCGCGTAATCAAGTACGGCGCGGTCTGCAGCAGGTGATACGTCAACAGCTCGCGCACCGACGGGCCCGAGCTGTGAGAGAAGAAGCTATCGCCTAAAAAGCCGCTCTCGCTCTTGCCGGCGTCGCGGATCATGTCGCCGCCACCGACGGGGATGCCTTGACCTTCACCGCTGGTGCGACCGATGGGGGCGACGGTCTCGACGCGCGCGCGCACGCCTTCAAAGTCGACGCCGATGGCATAGTCAAAAAATGGCAGTAGCTTCTGGCGCAGCTCGGCGCGCAGGTTGTAGCCAAGCTGCACCACTTTGAGTCGCAGCGCCTGCCCCGCCAAACCCTGATCGCCGCTGTCGACGGTAAAAGAGTCTCCGCCCAGCGACGGCATCAGCCACAGCACGGTGTCTTTGCTGAAGCGATGGGTGTAGCGGATGCGAGCGCGGCCAAAGTAGGACTTGCTGTCGATGTTTACGACGTCGTTGGGGTCGGTGGCGTCGACTTTGGCGGTGACGTTGCTGGTGGCGCCAAAGATCAGGACATCAAGGTCGTCGCGCTCGCTGGCTTGGTAGTGCGCCGACAGCTGGTAGTCCCAGTAAAACGGCAGCAGCTGGGTCTTGCTGCTGTTAAAGATCGGCAGGAACACTGACACCCAGGACAGCCGCGCCGCTGCGGCAACGTGCAACTTCTTGGTGACGGGGCCTTCAAGCGTTAGCGAGCCGTCGATAAGGTCCAAGGTCGCTGAGCCGTGCAGGCGGTCGCTCTTGGGGCGGCGGGTGGTGACATCGATGACGCCGCCCAGGCCGCGGCCAAAGTCGGCGCCGTAGGCACCGGGTCGGAACGTCAGCTGCTCAACAAACTCAGAGTTTATCGTCGAGCGCAGGCCGCCGAAGTGATAGACGCGCGGGATAAGGACCCCGTCGGCGTAGACCCGCGTATCGGTAGGCGCCGAGCCCCACACCACCAGCTGACCGGTGCCAAAGGGCGCGCGGGCGACACCGGGCAAGTTTTGAACGGCGCGGATGGCATCGTTTTGACCCCCGGGAGAGCGCTTGATCTCAGCCGCTGAGAGCGTGGTCTCGACGAGCTCGCGGCGGACCGGCGCAGCGCGGATGACGGCTTCAAATGGGCTCGGGCGGGTGGCGACGTAGTAGACCACCTGCAGGCGCTTGTCGCTCAGCTGCTCGGTGAGCACGGTGGTGACAATGCGAGGGCCTTTTAGCTTTAGCTGATAGGTTCCTGCCGTCAGTGCCGGGACCGAAAAGTGGCCATCGGCATCGCTCTCCACCGTGACTGCGTCTTGTGGGCTGGTTTTCGACGACGCTTCGGCGCTGGCTGCGGTCTTAAGCTCAACCGCGATCTTGATGCCAGCGAGTGGCTCGCGCGTGCCTTGTTCGCGCAGCGTTCCAAGCAGTGCCGCCGGCTGTGGGCTCGATGCGGCGGTCGTCGTGGCTGGCGCGACTTCTGAGAGCGAAGATGGAGGGTTCGTTGCGGACGATTGGGCCGACGCCGGGCTCTGCAGTGCAAGTGCTGCCGCTACTCCAAACAGCAGAGCTGGCGTCGTGTTCATGACCGTTTCGGGACCGGCTATTTGCAGCGAGGAAGGGCGACAGCGACGGCGACTTTCACCAGCGTGTCGTCTTGTGACTCGTCGATGCAGTTGCCGGCGCCAGTGCCGTCCCACAGGATGTCGCCGCCGGGGAAGCCAAAGGCCTTGTAGACCGCATCGGGCTGCTTGCCGTTGCTGGTGTAAGTATTGTTGCGGACCTGGGTGGTGTCGGAGTTGGGCTCAACATCTAGGCCCTTGGTGTCACCGAGCAGCAGTCCCAGACCGACGATGCCCAGGCCCAGCGAGTTGTTGTTGCGGATGTCGTTGTTCTGCACGACGGTGTTGTCGGCGGCCATGATAAAGACGCCGATGCCCGGCGACAGCTTGGACACGATCGCGGTTGGATCGCCAAAGTTGACGTGGTTGTTGTCGTGGATCTTGTTGTTGCGGAACGTGCAGTCCTTGCCGACCTTGCTGGGGTTGTTGGGCAGCACGAAGGCGAGCAGGCCGGTGGTGTTGTCGTAGGCCTCGTTTTCTTCGACCAGTGCCTCGACGGTGTTTTCGATTTCAAGGCCAGCGACGTTGGCAAAGACCTTGTTGCGGCGCACGGTCGCGCGCTTGCTCTGACCGACGTAGATGCCGGCATCGCTGATGTTGCTGGCGACGCAGTCTTCGATCAGGATGTCCTCGGACTCGACGGGGTAGAGGCCATAGCGGCCCGTGTTGTCCATCTGCAGATCGCGCAGCGTCAGGTGATGCGTCTTGGTGGTGGTGACGCCGTTGCCCGAGTAGCTGCGGACGGTAAAGCCCGACATCGTAAAGTGCGGGCCGCTGACGATTACCGCATCTTTGCGCAGCTTGCCGCCATCAAGGCTTCCGTCGAGCACAGGTCGATCTTCCGGACCCGTTCCGGTAACTTCGCCCATCAGCGTCACGCCCAGTCGATCCACTGACAACGTCTCTTTGTAGACGCCGGGTCGGACCTTGATGAGCCAGCTGTCGACGCTGGCTGGCATCTGATCAAGCGCTTGCTGGATCGACTGGCCGCTGTGGACGATGACGTCTGGAAGCGCTGGGTAATCTCCGCAGCCCACCGACAGCAGCGGTAGCGCTAGGAATGCAGCAGGAATTGCGAAACGACAAGCCATGGTCTGTGCTCCTTAAGTCGATAGCGAAAGTTCGCAGGGCCAGCGGGTCCGCCTGCGAGAGCGATGCGGGTTACGGCAGCGGGCCCTGTGGCGCGGGCAAGCCGGATGGTAGCTGCGAGGGTACTTCGGGCAGCAGCGACTCATCGGTCAGCGCGTTAAGGAACGCGATCAGGTCGGCCTTTTCGTCCTTGGTCAGCGTAAACTTTCGGATCTTGTCATCGATGTTGTCGACGGTGAATCCGTGTCCCAGGCCGCCACCACCAGCATAGAAGTCAAGCACCTCTTCCAGGGTGTTAAACACGCCGTTGTGCATGTACGGAGCGGTCTTGGCGATGTTGCGCAGCGTCGGTACGCGGAAGGCGCGCTCGTTGGCTTTGCCAGCAATGACGGCGGCGCGGCCCAAGTCACTGTCCAGCATGGCCTTATTGGCCAGGCTGGGAATGCCCAAGACTTTGTAGTCGGGATTGGCGAACAGCGGCGTGCCGTGGCACTCAAAGCAGCGCGTGCTGACCGAGCGGAACAGGTTCAGGCCTCGTCGTGCCGACTCGCTCAGGGCCGAAGCCTCACCGGCAGCATAGCGATCGTAAGGCGAGTTGGCCGAGATCACGGTGCGCTCAAACGTAGCGATGGCAGCCGCCAGGTTGTCGATGGTCACAGCGCTACCGCCATTGCCACCAAAGGCTTCGTCAAAGCGCCGCACATACTCTGGAATCGCCTTCAGCTCGACGAGAAGCTGCTGCGGATTTTGGTTCATCTCGATCGGATTTGAGATCGGTCCCTTGGCTTGATCTTCCAGGGTCTTGACGCGACCATCCCAGAACTGTTCGCGCGCGAAGGCTGCGTTCCACACCGTCGGTGCGCTGCGTCCGCCTTTTTGCCCACCAATTCCGGTAGAGACCGCGCGGCCATCGCCAAATCCATACGCTGGATGATGGCAGCTAGCGCAGGCGACCTTGTTGTCGCCCGAGAGCACGGGGTCAAAGTACAGCAGTCGTCCGAGCTCGATGCGCGCCGGAGAGCTGATGCTGCCCTCGGGCCGGAGCATGGCTGGAAACGCTTGTTGTAGACCGGTCTTGGGCTGACTGCCGTCGGCAAGTGGTAGCGGTGCGACACACTCAGCCGTGCCTGCAGCGGCATTAATCCACACCGCTTGCAGGCCTTTGGGGCACTGTAAATTGGGTGCAAGACTGCTGGCATCGCCGCCGCAGCCAGCCAGGACGACGCCGCTAGCAAGCAGCGCGAGCAGTCGCCGCGAGAGCGTACCGTGAAAGCCAATCAGCGACGGAAGTTGCGATGGATGTTGATCGTAATTCATGGCGCGCACCGTAGAACAAAGCTCCGCTGTAGAGCAATAGCTGTGTGGCTTCGGTGCGGCGGTGGGTGGCTACTGCGGGGCTGGACTTGTCTGCCTGATTTGGGCGTGAGGATCGAGACGCTGGACTGGACGGAGCGCTGGTCGTTACAGCACGGCGGTGTTTTCTAGCCCAAGCTCACGCGCGCACTGGGCCACGGCTTCGCACACCGCGTTATGGACACCGGGGTCAAGCTGCGATGGCACCACTTCGCCTTCTGGCGCGCAGCGGGCAATGGCCTCGGCGGCAGCGACGAACATCTGCGGCGCAATGGTGCGGCTGCGGGTTAAAAGAGCGCCTTTGAAAATGCCCGGAAACGCCAGCGCATTGTTGATGGATGCACCGTCGGCGGCATAAGCAGCACCAGCGGCCCGCGCGACATCGGGATCGATCTCTGGGTAGGGGTTGGAGAGCGCAAAGATGACCTGACCGGGACGCACTTGCTCGGGCTTGATGAGGCCCACTTTGCCGGTGGTGCAGACCACGACATCCGCTTCGCGAAGGATAGAATCTAGATCAGATGCGACAGCGCCAGCCTCGATAAGTGGCGCCATTGCTTCGGGCGAGCGGTCGGTCACCAGCACCTGCCCGACGCCATAGGCCAGCGCCAAGCGCGCAATTGCGCTACCCGCCGCGCCGAGCCCGACCTGACCCATCTTGGACTGCTTTAGCTGCAGCCCGGTGATGCGACAGGCGTTGATGATCGCGGCCAAAGTGACGATCGCGGTGCCGTGCTGGTCGTCGTGCATGACCGGCTTGTTCAGGCGGCGCTTCAGCTCGTTTTCGATCTTGAAGCACTCGGGGATGCGGATGTCTTCCAGGTGAATGCCGCCAAAGCTCTTGCTGATGCGGATGACGGTCTCGATAAACTCATCGGCGTTGAGGGTGTCGACCAAGATCGGTGTCGCCGACAGCCCGGCAAACTTGTCGTACAGCACCGCTTTGCCTTCCATCACCGGCAGGCTTGCCAGCGGGCCAATATTGCCCAGCCCCAGCACGCGCGACCCGTTGGTGAAGATACCGACCGAGCGACTTAGGCTGGTGTAGTCCCAGGCACGGCTTGGCTCCTCGGCAATCGCGCGGGCGACGCGAGCCACCCCGGGCGTGTAGATGTAGCGCAGATCGCCAAGCTGCTTTAGCTCGACGCGGCTGGTGGAG
>JAGNNG010000431.1 GCA_017990795.1 Deltaproteobacteria bacterium | reverse complement strand
GCTAGCGCGCGCCCGTGCGCAGCAGCACGACCTTTACGGTATCCAGCAAGATCGACAGGTCGAAGGCCAGCGACATGTTCTTTTGATAAAACAGGTCGTACTTGAGGCGCTCGCGGGCTTCGTCGATGGTGGTGGCGGCGCCGTAGCGCACTTGGCCGAGGCTGGTGATGCCGGGCTTGATGGCGTGGCGCTGGTCGTAAAACGGGATCGCCTTGCGCAGCTCCTCGACGGAGTACAGGACCTCGGGGCGCGGACCGACCAGGCTCATGTCGCCGAGCAGGACGTTGAAAAACTGCGGCAGCTCGTCGATGCGGTGCAGGCGGATAAAGCGGCCAAAGCGCGTGATGCGGTCGTCGTTGCGATCGGTCAGGCGGTCCTTTTCGCCGGGCTTTTGCACGCGCATCGAGCGGAACTTGTAGATGGTAAACAGCTTGCCGCCTTTGCCGACGCGCTGCTGGCGATAAAAGATCGGCCCCGCACTATCTAGACGAATCAGCAGCGCGGTACCCAGCATCAGGGGCGCCGCCAGCAGCACGGCGATGACACTGATCAGCAGGTCCAGCGCGCGCTTGACGGTCAGGCTTAGGCGCGAAGGCTGAAAGCCCTTGTCAAAGACCACCGCCGAGGGCCGCAGCAGCTCGACTGGCAGGCAGTGCTCCAGCGTCTCGAAGAACTGCACGGCGCTGTGGACCTCGGTGCCGCCGAGCTTCAGGTTCATCATCAGCACCATCAGCCAGTCGAGGCCGCGCTGCTCATCGGGGGCGAACACGGTATCGGTGACCTCGTTGCGCTCGACGGCTAGGAGCAGGTCGCGATAGGAGCCGAGCACCGGGCGGCTGAGCAGGGTGGTGCCCGGATCGAGCGGCTGCGGCGAGAGAAAGCCAGCCATCTCGTACCCGGCCCCGGGACGGGCCATGATATTGCGGGCCAGCCGCCGCGCCAGCCGACCCGTGCCGACGATGAGGACGCGCCGTCGCCAGCCGCCGCTGTAGATGATCTCTCCCAGGTGGTAGCGCAGCGAAAACAGCAGCCATGAGCTTATCGTCAGCGTCATCGCCAGCGCCAGTCGCTGCACCCGGTAGGTCGGCACCAAGTAGTAGATCAGCGCCAGGGCTACACCCGCGCCCAGGTGGGCCAGAAACAGCCGCGACAGCAGCTGCGTACGGGTCGGCAGCGGGGCGCTGGAGTACAGATCCAGGTAGTACATCGCCAGCTGCACGGCGATCGGGATGGTGACGCCAGCGATGCAGGTCTGCAGCCAATACGGCCAGTTCTCGGGACTTAGGGGATCATCGGCTGCGATGCCAAGGCCAAACCGCAGCCGAACGCTAAGCACCGCCACCATCAAGATCAGGATGGTCTCGCACAAAAAGAGGCGCCGTAAGCGAGCCGATCGAAAGATTTCGAACATGCCGGGCAGGTGCAACTGTAAGGCAAAAACGGCTCACGGCATACCCCGGTTCCGGGATTCGCTCGCAGATCGGCGGGCGGGTGCGAAAATGGCCAGCGCACCGTCGCCTAACTGCGCTTTGGCAGGGTCGCAGCAGCGCCTGGACACCAGATTTTTTTGCTTTTGTTAGGAATGTTGGGGGCGCAGTGCTTGACAATTAAGCTCACGGGATTAGCTTCACCACGATTTTTGAAGGGACAGACATGCCGACGTACGAATACCAGTGCCAGGCTTGTGGCCATCAATTGGAAGCCTTCCAGCGGATGGCGGACGAGCCGCTAAAAGAGTGCCCCACGTGCAAACAGCCACAGCTGGAGCGGCTTATTTCCGCAGCAGCCTTTCATCTGAAGGGCGGGGGCTGGTATAAGGACGGCTACGGTAGCTCTAGCCCGGGTCGGACCGACAACCAGCGCATCGATCGGCTGACCAAGGCGATTGATGACGATAAGAAGAAGACGGCTGAGTCGACCAGCACCGAGAGCGCGTCGGCGTCGTCATCCTCCGGGGCGGCGACCTCGACCGAGAGCAGCACTGGTTCGACGACGGGAACAACCTGATTTGAAGTCGCTGCGGGAACTGCAGCGGCTGAGTGGTAACTAGTAAGTCTAACAAGCCAGCTCGCTGGCATTTTCACGAACCACGATGTTGAAGGAGCAAGGGAATGAAGATTCGTCCCCTACACGACCGAGTTTTGCTCAAGCGTAAGAGCGAAGAAGAGCGCACCGCTGGCGGCCTGTATATCCCCGACAGCGCCAAAGAGCGTGCCAACCAAGCCACGGTGATCGCCGTTGGCAAGGGCCGCATCCTCCCCGATGGCAAGGTGGCTCCGCTGACCGTCAAGGCTGGCGATACCGTGCTGTTTGGTAAGTATGCAGGCAGCGAGATCAAGCTCGACGGTGAAGAGCACATGATCATGCGTGAGGATGAGATCCTCGCAGTGCTCGACTAATCACCTGAGACGTTTTGCCTCCCGCTACAAACCGAATACTTCTTACGCAAGGAATTAGCTATGGCAGCCAAAGAGATCCTGTTTAACGTCGCTGCGCGCGCTGAGATCGCGCACGGCCTTAATGCCCTCGCAAATGCCGTGAAGGTCACTTTAGGACCGCGCGGTCGCAATGTCGTGATCGAGAAGTCCTGGGGTTCGCCGACGGTGACCAAGGACGGCGTCACGGTTGCAAAAGAAGTCGAGCTAGAGAACAAGTTCGCCAACATGGGCGCCCAGATGGTCAAAGAGGTCGCCAGCAAGACCTCGGATATCGCTGGTGACGGCACGACGACTGCGACGGTGCTTGCTCAAGCCATCTACACCGAAGGGGCCAAGATGGTCGCCGCCGGTCACAACCCGATGGAGATCAAGCGCGGGATTGATGAGGCCGTGGCGGTCTGTATCGCCGAGCTCAAGGCGATGTCCAAGCCGACCAAGAACCACAAAGAGATCGCCCAGGTTGGCACCATCTCGGCCAACGGCGACACCGTGATCGGCGACCTGATTGCCTCGGCCATGGAGAAGGTTGGCAAGGAAGGCGTCATCACC
>JAGNNG010000019.1 GCA_017990795.1 Deltaproteobacteria bacterium | reverse complement strand
AGTAGCTAGTTCCCATCCAGAATCGTAGCGAGGAACCCCGATGGCGGTGATGGGCGAGCGGAGCAGCCTTGGGGCTGTGAGCACGCCCAGCACCGCCAGCGGGGTCCGCAGTAGATTCTGGATGGGAACTAGCTAGAGGTCGCAGTGGAGGGCGACACCATCACGAGTGGTGGTGTCGCTAGCGTCGGCGTGCGGGCGTGTGCTGAACGAAATAGGAGAGCTGCTTCATCGCCAGCTCCAGGCCTTGCTGTAGTGTTGCCTGCGTGCGCAGCGTCGAGAAATCGACGTTGAGCTTAACCATTTGGTTTGCCACCGCGGCTCCGACTCCCACCATCATGCTTTGACAGCCCAGCAGTCGTGCGGCTTGCACGCTCTGGACCAAGTAGCCCGCGACTGCGGCATCCACCACGGGAACGCCCGTGATATCAATCAGCGCAAACTGCGCACGGTGCTCGGTGATGGCGTTTAGCAGAGACTCCATGACCTGAGCGGCCCGCTGAGCATTGATCTCCCCGATAAGTGGGAGCAGCAAGATTCCTTCCCAGATTTGAATCACCGGCACCGCCAGCTGACCTAACAGCTGACTCTGAGCTTGGATGATGCGCTGCTGATCTCGCAGCTCGGTCTCTAGGAGCAGCGCTTTTTCTAGCTGTCCGCGTAGGTCGGTGACATCGGTGATGATGCCGCTAAGTCCGACGATCTGCCCGCTCTGGTTGTAGATGGGATACTTGCGGGTCCAGATGGTGCGTTCCTGTCCGTCCTTGGAGGTCAGGTTCTCCTTGTTGCTGGAGGACTCGCCGCTGCTAAAAAGTGCGTCATCGGCAGCCCAGAATACCTCGACTTGCTCCGGGGGAAAGAAGTCGGGGTCGCTCTTGCCAAGGACGGTGCTGCTAGGCAGACCAAAGAGGTCAAAGAAAGCCTTGTTGCCAGCAATCCACTGATGCTGCCGATTTTTCACAAAGATTGGATCGGCAAAGGTTTCGCATGCTTGCTGCAGCAGCTTGGCCAGGGCGTTGCTATCAGTCGGGTCCAGACCAATGACTGGGGTTGGTAGAGATTCCATATCGCCTCAAGGTAGAGCTGCAGGACCTGGCGTAGGTGCCAGTACTGCGCGCAGCACTTTTGAGTATACGAAAATTTTGCGCGGCGAAGTATTCCCCAATGTTTGGATGATTCGCTACCGAGGCTGCGACTACCCTACTGTGACCGACGCAGGCTTTGTGGGGTGGGGGCGTTCATGTCAGGGAATGGGCGGCAGGTTGGGATGGTGAAGGCACTGCTCCCACCACTTCGAACAGGCAACCACATGGGAGGGAGGGAATCGAGGCGCGCTACTTTGTACCGATTACGGGCGCTCGCCGAGGTCGGGACTGATGATGGGAGGAAGCGCGGCGGACTGTGGTAGCTCCAGCGCAAAGCAGGCACCTTGACCGTCGCAGTCTTGGACGGAAAGCTGGCCTCCGTGGGCGCGCGCAATCTCGTGGGCAATCGCCAAACCTAGACCGGCGCCGGAGTGTTCTCGCTCAGCGTCCCCGCGAAAGAAGGGCTCAAAGATGCGCTCGCGATGTTCGGGGCGGATGCCGATTCCGTAGTCGCGAATGGTGATGATGACGCGGCCCGACTCCTGCTTTGCGCGGACTGCAATCTCACTGCCCGGGGGCGCATGGGATAGAGCGTTGTCGATCAGGTTACGCAGCAGTCGCGAGAAATCGCGGGCCCGGACGCGCACTTGCATCTCGGGCACTTCTTGCGTCACCCGCACCTCGGATTTGGTCGACAGCAGAGACAGCCGCGAGGCTTCCTGAATGAGCAGCGGCAGCGATTCCTGGGTCTGGGCGGCTTGCACTCCCGCGACTTCTAGCCGCGCCAGCGTCAGCAGATCCTCGGCCAGTGCAATCAGTCGATTGGTGTCATCAAGAGCTTCGGTGATCGCGGCTCGGTAGGCCTGCTCTGAGCGTGGGTGACGCAGCGCCAGCTCCAGCTCGCCGCGCAGAGCAGCCAAGGGAGAGCGCAGCTCATGTGCGGCATGGGAGACGAAGCGCCGCCCCGCCGCAACCAGGCTGGCCAGTCGATCAATCATTTGATCAAGGTCAGCAGAGAGTGTCCGCAGCTCCTGATCTCGAACCTCCTTGGCCTTGGTGACGCGCGCGGTCAGCTCTCCGGTTGAGACGCGTCGGGCCACGCCGCTTATCATCTCGATACCCAAGGACAGGTGGCGACCTAGCTGCCACGCGACCACGGTCGAGATCAGCGCCGCTCCGGCGATAACCCCCAGCATCAGGCGCAGCAAGCGCAGAGAGTCCGCATCAATGTCCCCACGCGACACAGCCAGCAGCAAGGTTCGCGAGGCCTGCTCGCGCTCATGATCAACTCGTAACAGGATGCCGCGCAGCGTTGTGCCGCGCAGGGAAAACTCGACGTGCTGCACTGCTGCTGTGCGCTGCTGTGGGTGGACCAGCTGCTGCAGGGACGGCGTTAAGTTGCCAAGGTTTGGTGTCGCGCTCACCAGCGCCCCAGTGGGCGAGTACAGCGCTAGATACTGCACCTGCTCGTCTAGCTCGGTGTCGATATCAATCTGCGTCGGCTCATTAAGCGCGCTATTGCCCAGCCGCGTGATCAGGTCTGCTTTCTGCCTCGCCGCAAACAGAAGCTCGTGATCCAGCTGCCGCTGCTGCGTGTGCTGGAAAATGGTGAGCGTGACCAGCAGTGCCAGCGCCACTGTAACGATCGTGGTCGACACCAGCACCAAAGTAAGTCGCCTTCGGATGCGCATGAACAGGACCTCGGAAGGAATAGACTGCCGCCTGCTTGGGCGTGTCTACCGGAGCGGTAAGGTCGGGACGCACGACACAGCTGGCAGCTTGCCGGCGTGGTGATTTTAGGGCGTGCTATCGACGCTGATTCGGTAGCCTTGGCCGCGCACGGTCTCGATGCACGCTGCTGCTTCCCCGAGCTTTTCGCGCAGGTGGCGCATGTGAACTTCGATTACGTTGCTGCCGGGATCGTGATGAAGTCCCCACACCTGCTCGAGGATTTCACTGCGAGTCACAACGCGACTGGCATGGCGCACAAGCAGCTGCAGCAGGGAAAACTCGCGCCCGGTCAGCTCTACGCGCTGCTCGCCAAAGTGGACGCTGCGCTTGCTTAGATCCAAGGTGATTTGTCCTGCGCGCAGCTGACCATCGCGCTGTCCACTGGTGCGGCGAACAAGCGACCGCGCCCTCGCCATCAGCTCGTCTAAATGAAACGGCTTGGTCAGGTAATCATCGGCACCCGCATCAAGAGCAATGACCTTCTCGCTGACCTCGCCGCGCGCCGTCAGCATCATCACCGGTACGCCGCTGCCGGCACGTCGCAGCTCTCGACACACCGCCAGGCCGTCAAACTCGGGCAGCATCCAGTCCAGGACAATCAGGTCGTAGCTGCTGGCTGCGGTTTGCTCGATGGCCTCGGCTCCACTGCGGCAGCTATCGACGGTGTAGCCTTCCTCGCCAAAGGCTCTAGCCAGAAAGCCCACCAGCTTGCGGTCATCTTCAACAATTAGAACCTTCATCGCGGTACTTCCCGTGCGTCTGTAGCTACGCGCTCAGGTGGTTAGGCTGCGAGCTTGCCGGTCGCAGCATCGTAGAAACGCCTGTTCATCGGCGCGGCCCCTGCGACAGCTTGCCCCTGCGTCGCCGCGCAGCATACAGCTTCCACGGACCGAGGCGAAGCGTCATTTGTGGACGGCGTGACCCTGAGTGCGGCCACCTTTTCAGTGCGTGACACCAAGCGCGCCTGCGTTGTATATCGTCGGAACGATTCCGTTTTTTGTTCTCTAATTAGCAGACTGAATGAAGGAGCTTGGTTTATGCGGCAGCGGAAAAAACTGCTCTACTTGCTACTGGCTGGCAGTGGCGCCTCTGTTTTATCGATGAGCTGTGCGGACTATCTAACGGGCCAGCTTGAGGAGCCCGCAGGTCCGCTAGAGATTACGAAGCTGACGCTGTTTGACGGTACTTCACGCGATGTGAAGATCTTTACCGACACCAGCGTGCCCGACTGCAGCGCCGCCAAGTCGCTGGACTGCAGCGCCCCAGAGAACGTAGCGACCAACCTGTGTCGGACTTGCTATAACAGCGTCGACAAGGATGTCTATTCGCCGCTGCGTAGTGTGCCGACTCCGGACTCGATTGACCTGCGCGTGGTCACGAACAAGACGCCGCAGACGCTGGATGGCGTGGAGCTTTCGGATGCCACTGCTATCGGCAAGGCCGTGGGCCTCAAGTGCGCAAGCTGCGCGGGCGTACCGGCGCTGAAAAAGACGCTGCTGGTCTCGGGCTCTGGCATTTCGTTTGATCCGAAGCAGATCCCGTATGGCCCTTCGCTGCAGCTGACCGTCGATACCACCGACCCACGCAGCGCGCTAGAGCCGGACTCGGCCTACGAAGTAACCGTCGATCCAGGCGTGGCCGGTCGAGACGGCGAGCGCGTCAACTTGGCTGCCGCCGCGAGCCTACTGTCGTTTAAAACCGAGCCGTTTAAGGTCCTAAAAGTGGGCCGTAATGACTCCAGCGATAAGTGGGTATATGCCTCTGATGCGGCAGGCCAGGGAACCGCTGCCAGTCCTTATAAGATTGCCGACGTGCCGCTTGATGGCGCTGTGGTCTTAAAGGTCAATGCTCCGCTGCATGCTGATACCCTAAAGGCCTTGAAGTTTGATGGCCTTATCAATGCTGGTGTCATCAAGGTCGATGTCAAAGTCGGTACCAATGTCTTTAAGGTGAAAGACAGTAAGTGCCAGCAAGATGATCAGCGTTATATTTATTTGTATCCGGATACTCCCGACCGCCGCTGGCCGCTGGTTGCCAATGAAATCACCGTGCAGCTGAAAGCGGGAAGTATCAAAGACGTGGCGCAGAGCAGCGGTTATCCCGTGGGCAAGCATGTGCTTTCAGACGATATCTTGGTGTCCATTAAGCTAACGGGTCAGCCCGCGGATAAGAACTATAAGGGATTGACCTTGGATGCTGCGCGCTATGCGGGTGACTGTATGCCGCTGACCAAGTTGGCTCCCAATGTGGCTATGCCGGGTCTTAACCACCCCGCCGAAATGTAATGTGAGCGAGAGGACTTAGCGATGACAAGGAAGACGAATCGGAACGTGTCCCCTCGGCGTGTTGCTGCATGGCGGCTACGTGGTGCGCTACTGATATTGCCCACTGCTGCAGTGGTCGTGGCTATGCCGCAATCGGCACAAGCGCAGCTGCAGCTAGGACAGATCCAAGGCACGATTACCAACAAAGACAACGGCAAGCCGCTTGCGGGCGTCACCGTAATGGTGACCGGTCCGGCGCTGCAGGCAGATCAGACCGAGATCACCGACTCAAACGGTCACTACTCCATTACCCAGCTGCCGTCGGGCGACAACTATGTTGTGCGCTTTTACTTTAACGACGTGCAGGTCGAGCGTCCGGGCGTGCGTATCTCGCAGAACAAGTCGCTGACCATCAGCCAGGCGATTCCGACGCACAAGGGTCGCCGCGACGTCTACGTAGTCAAAGAGCGCGCGCCTTCTGTCGATACCGCCAGCTCAAATACCGGCGTCGAGATCAACCAAGAGCTGCTGCAAAACACCGCCGTGCGTGGCCGAACTTTTGAGGCGGCGATGAGCTTGGCGCCTGGCTCTGCCGACGTGTCACCGCGCTCGCAAGCCGGTGGCGATGTCGGCGTCAGCTTTGCAGGCGGGACGGGGAATGAGAACGCCGTCATCATTGATGGTCTAAATACCACCGACCTGAACTCCGGTGTGCTGACGACGCAGCTGCACCAGGCCTTCGTCAAAGAGCTTACCGTCATCACCGGTGGTTACCAAGCTGAGTACGGACGCGCGACCGGTGGTGTGGTTTCGATCGTCACCAAGTCGGGCACCAACGAGTTTCACGGCAGCGTGTTTGGCTCGTGGGCTCCGTATCAGGCCTCGGGGCAGACGGTGGCGCGACTGGGTGAGGCGCTGGCGACCCGCTCGCGGCAGCTGGACCAGTACGACTTTGGCTTTGAGCTGGGCGGTCCCATCGTCAAGGACCGCATCTGGTTTTACGCGGGCTTTGCACCGACCTTTACCGTCAATCGCACCAACCGCATCATTCGCACCCAGACCTCCTCGGGGATGATGAATGCGGCGGGGCGAGTGCTGGCGCAGCGCGATGCCGACTATGCTCCGCCCGCGTATCTGTCGTCCCCCGAGCTTTATCGCGGCCTGGACGAGCTGGCGCTAAAGACGACCGAGATTAGCTCGCAGGACCTGGACGAAGTGCAGCGCATCTATAACTGGATCGGTAAGCTCCAGTTCAATCTGAACGAAAACCACAACATCACGCTTGGCTACATCGGCGCGCCAGAGTTTAAGACCGACTATAACGGCGGCTATCGCAACGACTTAAACGCCGTACAGCGGGACACTGCGCAGCAGATCCACGATGCGACTGCGCACTATGTCGGCAAGCTGTTTGATCGCAAGCTGCAGATCGATGTGATCTACGGCTTTCACCATCAGGGCTATTCGGTCACGCCACGCGCGCTGGACAAGCAGAGCATTGCTTACCGCGCGCCCGCGAACAATCCGTTCTCGCTAAGCGACTTTGAGGACATCGCCGAGTGTCAGGTTGTAAACGGCTTTAATCCGTGCCCGATTACTGCGTACACGAAGAATGGCTTTGGGCAGTACATTCCCAAGCAGGTGTTGCAGCGTCACTCGGTGCTGGCCTCGGGGACGCTGATGCTGTCGGCTCTTGGCGCGCATCAGGTCAAGCTGGGCTTTGAGTTTGAGGACAACCTTAGCGACAACACCCGCAAGTACACCGGCACCGACTTTGATCCGAACGACCGCTTTGCCGGGCGCATTACCTATTCCACCGACGCCACCGGCGAGCAGCTGCGCATCAACCGGGGCTTTGCGCTGCCGCGTGAGTTTAATCGCTTTGGCGATGCGGGCGTAAAGTGCGGCACCGGCGATGGACGCTACTGCTACAACTACTTCCGCGCTGTGACCGAGACGCGCAACTATGCGCTGTACCTGCGTGACAACTGGTCGCTGAGCTTTGTGCCCGGTCTGACGGTCAATGCCGGTGTCCGCTGGGAAGCGCAGGAGATCTTTGCTGCCGACGGCTCCAAGCAGATTTCTTTGTACGACAACATTGCGCCGCGCGTGGGCCTCGTCTACGACCCAACGCGCAACGGGCGCTCTAAGATCTCGGTCAACTACGGGCGTTTTTATCAGTCCGTGCCGATGGACATTAACGACCGCGCGTTTGGTGGCGAGGGACTGCTGGTCGGGCGCGGCTTTACTCCAGACTGTGCCAAGAGGCCTCTGACCCCAAATGGCAAGGCGCTTCCCGTGCCCGAGGTGGGACCAGGCGCTGCATGTTCACTCACGGACCCGCGCGTAGCAGGTGGCGGCACTTTTGCACCGGTGGCTCCGGGTCTAAAAGGTCAGTACATCGACGCGTTCGTGGCGGGTGCCGAGTATGACGTTGGCTTCGACATCGTGCTGGGCGCTTCGTATACCTACCGCACGCTGGGCAGCATCATCGAGGACTTGTCGGTAAACGGCGGCGATACCTACTTCATCGCCAATCCCGGTCGCGAGCCCGACGCTGGCACCGCTGCGCAGCTACAGGCCGAGGCCGACCGCTTGAAGCAAGCATCCGGCGCAGCACCCGCGGACGCCAAGCTAAAAGAAGATGCAGCCCTGGCGCAAAATCGCGCCGATGTCTATCGCGCCGTCGCCACGTTCCCACAAGCCAAGCGCGAGTATCACGGCGTTACCTTCAGCATCAACAAGCGCCTGTCCAATCGCTTCTCAATCCTTGCTAACTACACCTACTCGAGGCTGACCGGTAACTATCCGGGTCCGTATAACCCGTATACCAACCAGCTGGACCCGAACATCAGCTCGCAGTTTGACATCATCGACTTGGTGGTAAATCGCAACGGTCCGCTGAACAACGACCGGCCCCATAACTTCAAAGCGACCGGCTTTTACGTGCAGCCGCTGCGAGGCGGTAAGAGCTCGATTACCGCGAGCTTGACCTTTACGGCTCTGTCAGGTCGTCCGATTCAGACGTTGGGGCAGCACCCGACCTACGGCGCGCGGCAGTCGTTCATCCTGCCCAGTGGCAGCGCGGGGCGGACGCCGACCATCACGCAGCTCGACTTCCACATTGGCTACGAGCAGTCGCTGACCAAAGAGGTCAAGCTGTCGATCTTTGCGGACATCATCAACCTGCTCAACCAGCGCGGCGTCACCAACGTCGACGACGAGTACACGTTCTCGTTTGTAAACCCCATCGTCTACGGTCAGCCCGAAGATCTGCGCAAGCTGCGGACGACCGACGGTCAAGCCCCGATTCTGAACAGCAACTATGCCCAGCCGACGGCGTATCAAGCGCCGCTGTACTTGCGCATGGGTGCGCGGTTAGCGTTCTAGTTGCCGTCGCCACAGGTGCTCGGCAAGGCTTCAACCTGCCAGTGCCTGTGGCTTCCTTCCTCTGTCCCTTTGTTCCCCTTCTAAAGCTCTGCGGTTGTCTGCTGGCTAGCGCCCGTGCAAGGCCTGCCAGGTTCGCCACACGTTGTAGCCGCTGACCGCCAGCATCACGACGGCCAGCAGCGACATGCCGCGTAGTCTGCGGCGCACGGCTAGGCGCTCCTGCAGCACCGTCTGCAATGAGCCCACCTGCGCATGTGCCATCGCCGCTTGCGGACCTAGCTGCTGCGCTACTTGCACCAGCAGCAGGTTCTCGGCTCCGCAATATGCACACAGCGTCATTAGCTGCGGGTCATTGTGCGCTGTCGGGCTCTGCTCAGTTGGTAGCTGCAGCGGCGCATCACACAAGCGGCAGCGACAGCTCATCCCGGCCTGCAGCGGCGGTCGTGCCCCAAACTGAGTCGCCACCAGTCGCAGCGCTGACCGTCCCAGCACCTGCGCGCGTAGCAAAAATGACAGCCCGTAGGTCAGACACAGCGCCAACACCAGCAGGTTTAGCGCATGCCCTGCATGCAGCACTTTTTGTGTCTGATAAAACTCGTCAAACACGATCATCGACAGCGGAAACCCCAGCAGCAGCGCCGGCATTGCGACGACAAATAACAGCGTGGTGACGCGTGCTCCCGGCTGTCGCAGGAGCTTGCGTAGCAGGGGCTCGGTGCGCGCGCGGGCTCGGACCAAGGTGTCTTGTGCGAGCAGCTGCGTGGCCACGGAGGCTGGTAGCGCAATCGGGGTTCCACAGTGCTCGCAGACGGAATCTTCAGACGTCTGGGTCGGGGCCAGTGCAGCATGACAGGTGCGACAGGTAACGACGGAAACTTCAGACAGCTGCAGCGCGGTGCGGTGTGCGGCGCTAGCAGCTGATCTTAGCGTGTCCGCGATGGCTCGCAGCGACTGGTCCTCCTCCGCATCGTGACTAAGGGCCACGACCTCGCCTTGCAGCACCAACGCAGTACCGGCGCCCTGGGGGGATGTGCTTGTGCTTGAGGTGTTTATTTCCGAGACGCCGCAGCGCTGCGGGTCAAGGTCCGCAAAAAAGTGCCAGATGCCGTTCGCGGGGCCGCCTCGAATGACGACTCGGTCGTCGCCCAGTAGGACATCGCTTGCCCGCTGCTTCCAGCCATCAGCCACGGCGGCACACATCGTAAAAAACCAGGCCGCCCCCAAAAGTCCCACGGGTACCACTGTCCAGTCGGGGAGCTTGCTGGCCACAAGCAGCGGTCCAAATGCCAGCAGCTGCAGCACTCCTGCGGGCAGACCAAAGCTCTGCAGTGCGGATGCTCCCGTCGACAGTGGCATCTGAAAGCGCACCTGAAAGTGCTGGCTTCGTCGCTCCCGCAATTGGCGTTTTTGGCGCCAGGCATCGCGTAGCTGAACCCACACTCCCAGCAGCATCAGCACGCCTGGCAGCATCAGCAGCGGTGCCAGCCACAGCAGCGTGCGCGAGTTGCCGGGCCCCGTGTACGTCCATACCTGAATCACGCCGGGCGCAGGCCACTTTTGCCAGTCGATGTCAGGCCACTGCGGTCCGGTCGGATGCATGCGCGACACCAGCGATACCCCGCCGATGAGGGGACCGCGTGACAGCTCTTCGCAGGTCTGCCTGGGCATCTCTTCCCACACGACCACCACGCGGGCGGGAGTGGCGGAGGTGTCCGCAGTGTCGGTCGCGATGGCTGAGACATTCTTGCCGCTCTGCCCGGTGCGCAGCGCGTGCGTGCAGTCGAGCTTGGCGTGCTTCAGCTGCACCCAGGTCCCGCGCGGCACCGAGGTCAGTGCCGTAAGCTCTGCAACAGTGCGCGGCGTCGGCGTGCTTGGATACGCCCGCATGTCCAAGATTGCATCCACAAGCAGCGCGCCAAACCCGAGCGTCAGGCCCAGCCCGACCAGCAGAAGCAGCACCGTCCCCAGGCCCGCATCGCCAAAGCGCGCGTCCGAAGTAATTTGCGGTTGGTGCGAGGGTTCTTCGAAGTCGTCTTCGTGAGGGCTAGTGAGTGGCACGCTCCGCTTTTAGCATGCGCGCGAGCGGCTACTTTTTAAGAACATCCAGGCGGTCGACCAAGCTCACGCGGAGGTTGCGTGCGGCGCCCTGGCTTCCCAGCCAGATTTCCCACAAGTGGCGCGCGAGCTTGGGACTGCCCGGGCCGACTTTCTTTACGCCGTCTTGATAGATTTCGATGGCACCGCTATCGCTGGTGTAGATTCGCAGCTCTTGGCCGGCCAGCAGATCCTTGTCAAACAGCGCCAAAAACGCCTCGGCATCGTGACGCAGATCGGGAAACGTCTTGTCGGTCAACAGGTCGGCCAGGCCGCTGCGAAAGAACTGGGCCACCTCGGTCTTTGAGACTGGGCGCAAGAACCGCAGCACCGCCAGCTTGCCAAAGCGTCCCCAGATCACGAAGTTTTGGGCCCGGCTCTCGGCCATCATCATCGCCTTGGTCGGCGCTTTTCCAAGCAGTGCCGGGAACGCAACCTTCGCCGCTGAGTGATCCAGATACAGC
>JAGNNG010000430.1 GCA_017990795.1 Deltaproteobacteria bacterium | reverse complement strand
AGGCCCGCGGTCGACACCGTGATGCGCCGCTTGGAAAAGCTGCGCCCCAGCGGATGGGTCAGGATGCGCAGCGCCCGCGTCACGTTGTCAAAGTTATGCAGCGGCTCGCCCATGCCCATAAAGACGATGTTGGTGGTGCGCTGGCCCCCGGCGCGGCGGGTCGGATCGCCCTCGGGCAGCTCAGCGAGCAGGCGGTCGGCCAGGTACACTTGGCTGACGATCTCGCTGGCCGTCAAGTGGCGACCAAAGCCCAGCTTGGCCGTCGCGCAGAAGTCGCAGTCGATGGCGCAGCCGACCTGCGACGACACACACTGCGTCAGCTTGCGCCTCTCGGTCACGGCCTCAGGCCCGGCCTCGTCCTCTTCGTCCTCATCCAGCGCGACCAGGTTCTCGGCAGCCCCAGGGCTAGGCACAAACGCCTGCATCGTGCGCGCGTCATCGTCAGGAATCAGCACCGTCTCGATGACGCGATTGTCCGCCGTGCGCAGCCGCATCTTGCGCGTGCCATCCACCGAGACCTGCGCCCGCTCAATGTCGATCTGCCGAATGTCGACCTGGCTGGTCAGGCGCTCGCGGAAAGCCTTGCTGACGTCGGTCATCGCCGATAGGTCGGTGACCCCCCGCGCGTGGACCCAGCGAAACAGCTGCTCGCCGCGAAAGCGCTTCTCCCCCAGGCGCAGCGCCATCTGGGTCATCTCTTCGTAGCCAAAGTCACGCAGGTCGATCAGGTCTTCTTGCGTCTTCGTTGTCTGGTCCGGTGTCATCTCGGGCGGAGTCTAGCGCGTTTGCGGGCAAATGCAGCCAGCTCTTGCGATACCGCCTTCCTTGACAGCTCGTGTCAAAGCGCGGTACATCCTGCGCCCCAGTGAGGAGTAACTTCGATGCGTCCTAGCTCGCCTGCGGAAGCAGGGTTTTTGATCGGGATGGTGCCAGCCGTGCGGGCTGCTGCGCCCAGTGATGCCACCTGTAACGCCGTCGCTGCTGCGCGAGGCCAAGGTCGCATCAAACTAGCTGGAGCCATCGTCGGCGCGCTGCTAGGTCTACTAACCATCGAGCGGGCGGCCTCTGCAAACGAAGTGGTCACGCTGATCGACAACACCCAGATCGCGGGCAAGCTGTCGCACTACTACGACGGCACCATCGTGATCGAGACCAGCGGCGGCCAAAAAGTCGAGCTGCCGCGGGACAAAGTAAAGACGATCACGTTCAAGCTGCCGCCGCCTCGCGTCGAGTTCAGCTCGCCCGAGAAGGTGTTTGAGCGCTGGCGGGCCGCGATGACCAAGGGCGATGCGACGCGCGCGGTGGACTGTTACGCGCTGATGTATCAAGGCCAGGTCGGGCAGCAGATGATGCAGTCGCCCGATACCGTCAAGCAGGCGCAAAAGGACCTGGAAGGCGTGGTCTTTGAGCTGCGCGGCACGTCCTATCAGACCCAGGGCGACATGAAGATGGCGACGATGAAAGTGCGCCGCACCAAGGGCGAGAACGTGCAGACCGATGAAATCCATCTCGTGCTGGAGAACGGCGAGTGGAAGATGACCCCGTAGCGGTGCGGTTCCGCCGGCAAAATGTGGCTCGCAAGGGCCTCGTGGGGACCTGGCTGCTGGGCGTAAGCCTGCTGCTAGCTGTGCCTATGGCGTCGGCGCAGCCAGCAGGGAAGGGTGGTGGACTGCCACCGCTGCCGCTGTTTGCTCAGGCGGTAACGCCGCCCGGTGCGCAGCCTGCAGCTGGAGCGGGGGATCCGGCTACCGATGATGCGGCAACGACCGCGTCGGGCACTGCGACTCCCGTGGAAGCCACGCCGACCGGCTCTGCTGATCCTGCTGCGGCGGAAGCCAAGGCCGCGGCCAGCGCTGGTGCCGAGAAGCCTCCCGAGGAGAAAAAACCTCCGGCTCCGAAAGCGCCACCGAAGAAGCCGGCGATTGAGCTGGCGCCGTTTGCCACTCCGGCTCCGGGGCAGGTGACGGACGACGAAGACACCGATGACGAAGACGCCGCCCGCAAAGCCAAAGAGAAAGCGGCGCAGATCGAGTGTGACAGCGACGCCCAGTGCCCGCAGCAGACGGTCTGTACCAAGAACCGCTGCAAGTCGGTGCTGCGGCCCATCTCGGCGATCCTGTACTTTCACCAAAAAGGGCCCATCGGCTATCGCGTTGTAGCGCCGCTGTACTACAGCTTTTGGCGTCCGCAGAAGCAGACCCGGGTGCTGTTCCCGCTGTTTGCCGACCACAAGAACCATCAAGAAAAGACCCGCGACACCTGGGTCTTTCCGACCTACCAGTACCATCGCGAGCCGGGCCGGGTGGCGCATCGGTTCTGGCCGTTGGTCTTTTACTCGAACTACGAAGGCAGCGACAACCCCGGCAAGTCGTTTGGCATCATGCCGCTGTTCTGGGCCAGCAAGCGCCAGAAGTCCTCGACCACGGTGATCCCGCCGCTGCTGCTGTTTCATCACACCAACTCTGAGACGGGACGGTCGGATACGGCGTTTCTGCCGACGCTGACCTACGTGCGCAAGCTGCCGGGCGATACGCTGGCGCTGTTCCTCGGCCTGGGCTACTACCGCAGTAACAAAGAGCGCACCATCGGTGGCTTTGTGCCGCTGGTGTTCCACTCGCGCACCGCTGAGCAGCGCCACACCGCCGTGCTGCCGCTGTTCTTTGAGGGCGAGAACAAGGTCTCGGGCGAGCGCTATATGACGCTGCTGCCGTTCTTCTTCTACCGCAAAAACGGCGAGAAGAACCGGCTGCTGATTACGCCGCTGGGCGGCTCATATCGCGACAACGAAGCGGGCGAAAACACCATGGTCATGCTGGTGCCGCCGACGCTGCATCATGACAACCCGGTGCGCCGCTTTACGGTCGTGCCGCCGATTGCGCTGTGGTACCGCAACAAGGAAAACGGCCACTCGTTCGGCTATGCCGGGCCGTTTTACTATTCGCGCGATGAAGAAGGCAGCAGCGACGGTATGTTCCCGCTGTACTTCCACTTCC
>JAGNNG010000429.1 GCA_017990795.1 Deltaproteobacteria bacterium | reverse complement strand
GGCTCTTTAACCAAGTTGGCATCGCCCTTGTCGAAGCGCTGCAGCACGTCGCTTAGCCACTGCCACGGCGCGCTCGAGTCGGTGCGAAAGCGGCTGACCACCCAGGTCAGGCGGCCCACATCGTTCTGCGTCGGCCACAGCTCAAACTGCGCACGCGTTAGGTGCAAGCGCTGCTGCAGCTGTCGCAGCTGGGACTCGGCCAGCACCTGCATCGACTGCGGCACACGCGGCAGCAGCAGCGCGCGCGACTTTAGAACCTGCTCACGCGGACTGGCTCCCACCGGCAGGGGCTGACGCTGCTCCGAGTTGGCTTCAAGGCGCAGCCAAGCTGGCCCCGTCGGCACCAGCGCCGAAAGTGGAGTACGGGAAAGCTCTACCTCCGGCCCCTTCCCTATCGGTGTCACTGCGGGTGTCAACTCCCCGCGCAAACGCTGCTGCGCTTTCACCTGATTGATCACTGCTGGCTTGGCCGGTACGTCCGCCTGCGCAAGCGACTGCGGAACCAGCAATAACGCCAAAGACTGCATAATCAGGGTCACAATATGTCCATTTCCATGACACATTTTAAGAGCCATGAATAAACGGTATCACTCTCAGCGGCCCAACTTATCTGTAGGCTTTCTTGTCGTCGGAAATCGCAGCTCATCTACTGGTCTAGCCCGAGTTCTCAAGACCCTCTTTGCCGGGCTCTTATGCACTTTTGCTGCGGCTTCTTCTGTAGAAGCCGACACAGGACCAGCAGCAGTTGCAACGACCGCCGGCACCAAACCGCGCGCGCGCGCGCTGGGCATCCCATTTGAAGGTCAACCGGGCCGATGGAACGCCATCACTGACGTGCCTCAAGTTGAGGTCGGCCACACCACGCTGATCTCAGGTACGGGGCCACTCAAAGTCGGACACGGGCCGGTGCGCACTGGTGTCACCGCAATCTTCCCGCACGGCAAAAACAGCCGCGCCCGCAGCGTCGCCGGAGTGGTGTCACTTAACGGCAACGGCGAGCTTACCGGCAGCCACTGGCTTACCGAGTCAGGATTTTTGGAATCCCCGATTCTGCTGACCAACACCCATAGCGTTGGCGTAGCTCACGACGCTGTCATCGCCTGGGGCAACCGGCAATTTCCACCGCGCGGACTGCTGGATGAAGCGTTCTCATTGCCCGTGGTCGCAGAGACTTACGACGGTGTCCTCAACGACATCAACGGCTTTCACGTAAAGCCCGAGCACGTCTTTGCCGCGCTCGACTCTGCCCGCAGCGGCCCGGTCAGCGAGGGCAATGTCGGCGGCGGCACCGGCATGATCTGCGCCGAGTGGAAGGGCGGCATCGGCACTTCATCGCGTCTGGTCAAGCTGGGCGCAGAGCAGTTTACCGTCGGCGTGCTAGTTCAAGCCAACTACGGTCGAAGGCCTGATGCGCGCATGGCTGGCGTCCCCATTGGAGTTGAAATCCCCGAGTCGCTGCCGCTGTTTCCTACCGCCAAGCGCGAAAAAGACGGCTCTATCATCATCGTTGTCGGCACCGATGCCCCGCTACTGCCGCACCAGATGCAGCGACTCGCCAGACGCGCGGGCCTGGGGCTAGGCAGAACGGGGTCTTTTGCGTCTAACTCCTCGGGCGACTTGATGATCGCGTTTGGTCCCGTACAACCAGCCGCCGCTGCCGACGGCAAAGAAGTCTGGCGCGTACTACCAAACGAGGTCCTCGATCCACTGCTGCGCGCCACCGTGCAGGCCAGCGAAGAAGCCATCGCCAACGCCTTGGTGGCAGCCGAAACGATGACTGGTATCGACGGTAACACTGCTTACGCGGTGCCACACAATCGACTGCTCGAGGTCATGCGCAAGTACGGACGCCTGCGCTAGCCGTCAGCAAGCCAGAGCGTCAGACACATTGTCGACGGCGTGCAAGCTCTGGTAAAACGCGCTCCATGACTTGCCATGCGCCGCTGGTTTCGCTGCCTCGCGTCTCTCTGGCTCGCTTGCCCACTCCGCTCGAGCTGGTGCCACGACTGCTGCCGGCAGTGCTCGGTGCGCAAGCCGACCTGCCACAGCTGTATCTAAAGCGCGACGACCTCACCGGCGCAGAGCTAACCGGGAACAAGGTCCGCAAGCTGGAGCTGCTGCTGGCCGACGCGCTGGCACGCGGTGCGGATACGATCCTGACCTGCGGTGGTGAGCAGAGCAATCACTGCCGGGCGACCGCTCTGGCCGCTGCCAAGCTGGGGCTCCGCTGCATCTTGCTGCTCCGCGTCGCCGAGCCGAGTCTACCACCACCACCGACGGGAAACTTGCTGCTGTCAGCTCTCAGCGGCGCCGAGCTGCGCTTTGTCAGTCGTGCCGAGTACGCCGACCGAGCCGCGCGCATGACCGCCATCTGCGACGAGCTTGGACGTCAAGGTCGCAGCGGTTACATCATCCCCGAAGGTGGCTCCAACGCACTTGGCAGCCTCGGCTACATCGCCTGTATCGAGGAGCTACGCGCCCAGCTCCCCGACCCCGAGCGCCCCACCACCGTAGTTTACGCAGCAGGCTCAGGCGGCACCGGAGCTGGCCTCCTGCTTGGCGTAGCACTGCTGAAGCTGCCGTGGCGGGTGGTCGGTATCAACGTCTGCGATGACCGCGCCTATTTCGTCCAGCGCATCGGCGACATCCTGGCAGAGACCGCCAACGCCTTTGCTATCGAAGAAGCGGGCACACTGGCCAAGACCCGCGAGCACAGCATCGACATTCGCGACGGCTACGTTGGCCGTGGCTACGCGCTGTCCCAGCCCGCCGAGCTTGCGATGATTCGAGACATCTGCCACGCCACCGGCTGTGTCCTTGATCCCGTGTACACCGGCAAGGCCATGTACGGCCTTTGTGCGGAGCTGCGCGCGGACCCGGCCAGCCTTGGCGAGCGCATCGTTTTTGTGCACACCGGCGGCATCTACGGTCTACTCGCCAAAGCTGAGGAGCTAGCGCCCATTGTCCGCTCCAGATAATCCGCACAGCACGGCCC
>JAGNNG010000428.1 GCA_017990795.1 Deltaproteobacteria bacterium | reverse complement strand
CCATCGCTGCTGACATTGGCACCAAGGTCAGTGTCGGAATCAATCGGTAGCGTCTGTGGCAGAGGTAGGCTCAAGTCCGTTTCATCCTGCATGCTGGCTATCTCGCCGCGCTGGGCGAGGTCGCCACTTGATGTGGGCGGCAAGGACGGCAGAGGCGGCAAGGCCACTGTGGCGTTTACGTGGGCTTGGTCCTTGTCGGTCACAGGCGGCATCGTAGCAGGAGCAGCCCCAAGATCTGGTGGCTTTCTCTGGTTCTTTCCATGCAGTTGCACGCGCGCGGGCTGTAAGCAGCAGACCTGAGTCTGACGACTACCCTCTGCGTCGTCACCTGGCTGCGACCTACAGCGGACAGCTATCTGCGGACGTTGGCTGCAGCTGTGCTTGGTTTCACGCCAACGGGACTCATCCACAGCCATCTGCAGCCAAGCTAGGCCCTTGCGCACGACCCGCGCTAAGGATCACAGATGAGCAGAAGTACTCACGGTGACGCTGGATAACCTATCGAGACGCTTGACAAAGTACCGGTGGGTGAAGAGTATTTATTCTGTGAAGTAGCTAACTCCTTTATCCTGAATAGGAGTTGGGAGCTACTAGACCCCCGATTCGAGAACCGCGTAGTATTCCTGACTGGAGGCTCCATGGCTGGCTCTGATAAGCGTAAACAAAGTCTGTATTTTCCCGAGGAGATGCTGAAGGAGATTCAGGAGGAGGCGACCCGCCAGGATCGCTCTCTATCGTGGATCGTCCAGAAGGCTTGGAAGATTGCTCGCAAAGAGATTGTGAAGTATCCATCAGTCAATGAGTTCCCAGGCGAGGACGACGAGCGCGGCTCCAAGGAAGAATAACGACGAAGGTGAGACTGCCGGAGTGAGTAGTCCGGTTTCACTGGTTTCGTCTCGTAGTCGGCGGCGCAGCGGCTTTGCAATAAGCCGGGATGGCGCCGCTATTTTTTTTGAGGTGATGGGGGCCGCCCGGCCCGCCCTCACTCTGCTTCTGTGCGACGGTCTAGGCTGCGATGGGTACGTGTGGAAGTACCTGCAGTGGGCGCTAGGCGAGCACTTCCGCATCATCCACTTTCACTACCGAGGTCATGGTCGGACGCCGCTGCCTGCGGATATCTCCCGCATCAGCGTGACCGACTTTGCGCACGACGCGCTGGCGGTGCTGGATGCGTGTGAGACGGAGCGCGCGGTGGTGCTCGGTCACTCGCTGGGCTGTCAGGTGGCGCTAGAGACTTACAAGCTGGCTCCGGCGCGCACAGCCGGGCTGGTGCTGCTGTGTGGGAGCTATGGCAACCCGCTGCGCACCTTCAAAGGCAGCGACATCCTGGCCGATATCTTGCCGATTGCGCGCGCCGCCGTCTCGCGCATGCCGAGGCTGCTTGGGGCTTTTTGGAAGTCGGTCATCCCCACCGAGCTGTCGTACCTGCTGGCGCAGCGGCTGGAGATAAACGGCGCGCTGGTCTCACGCGAGGACTTCTTTCCGTACCTGGAAGGCATGTCGCGGATGGACCCGCGCATGTTTGTCAGCACGCTGGCGGCAGCCGGACAGCACAACGCCAAGGACCTGTTGCCCGATATTAAAGCACCGACCCTGATTGTGGCTGGGCGGCGAGACTCGTTTACACCGATGGCACTGTCGGAAGAAATGGGGCAGCTGATCGTGGACTCGGAGCTACACGTGGTCGAAGAGGGGACGCACACCGCACCGATCGAGCGGCCCGCCGAAGTGGCCGAGGTGGTGTTGGAGTTTTTGCAGCGGCGTGTGCCGTCACCATGACGTTGCGTGATCCAAGCGCGCCCATTCCTACGGGAGGCGGGCATGTGCTCAATCGCGGGCTGCTGTGGTTTATGCGGCTGGGAATTGTCGCGATGCTGACGATCACAGCGGTGGTGATGTACTCGCGCTACCACCAAAGCCCCGAGCAGGTCGAGCTAGTCCGCTACGTCGAAAACGAGCTGCCAGCGCTGGATCTATACGAAGGGCCGATCGTGGCGCGGCTGCAGCAGCTGCTGGCGGACAAGGGCAAGTCTCCCGAGGCGGCGCGGCGCGAGCTGGTGGATGAGCTGATGCCAGCGCTGGTGCGATTGCGTAAGCTGGCGGAGGCGCCTCTGCGCGCGGCCACCACCCCGCCGGTGCAGCAGCTGGCCGAGGAATATCGCGCCAGTGTTGATGCGTTTATCGATGCTTGCCGCACCGCGCTGCATGTCATCGATGATCCGAAACTAGATGCGCAGGTTGGGGCCAGTCAGGTGCAAGCGGCCTTCGCCCGCGCCGCTGAGCGCAGCCAAGCCTGGCGAAGTCACGTCGCTGAGACCACGGCGCGGCTGCGACTGCTCAAGCGGCAGTCTTGATCTCTGCGGCGACTTCGCCAAACGCCACCGCGCGGTTGCGGCCATTGCGCTTGGCGTAATAAAGCGCCTGATCAGCGCGCTGGATCAGCAGCCGCCCATCCTGTCCATCCGACGGAAAAGTCGAGATGCCCAGCGACAGAGTGCAGCCAAAAGTGCCGCCGCCTTGCTCTTGCGCCAGCACCAGCTTTTGCACTTCTTGACGGATGCGCTCGGCCAGCTGGCGACCGCCTTCTTGGTCGGTGGACTCTAGGACCACGGCGAACTCTTCGCCGCCATAGCGCGCGGCGATGTCGATCTTGCGCACCTGCGCCGCCACCACCTGCGCCACCCGCTTCAGCACGGTGTCACCGACGGGATGACCATAGGTGTCGTTGATCTTCTTGAAGTGATCGATGTCGCACAAAAGCAGCGTCAGCGGACGGCCATGTCGCTCGGCGCGACCCAGCATCTCGGTCAGGCGCTCTTGGAAAGCGCGGCGGTTGGTAAGCCCGGTTAGACCGTCGGTGGTGGCCATCGCTTCCAGCTCGCGATACATGCGCGCATTGTCCAGTGAGCCCGCGATCTGATTAGCCAGCACGTGCAGGATGTGCTGCCGATCTTTGTGACCGCGAAACAGGTTGGCAGTGCGGCTGGCCACGACCAAAGTGCC
>JAGNNG010000427.1 GCA_017990795.1 Deltaproteobacteria bacterium | reverse complement strand
TGGACGATCTCAGCGACGGTCTGGCCGGTTAGCGCGCCGCCGGAATCGACGACAATCTTGGCGGTAAACAGCTCGCGCCCGTCCAGCGTGAAGTTGCCCAGGATGTCCAGGTCCAGCACCGAGGCCGCCACCAGCGGAGCCGCCGCCGCCGCCGAGCTAAACGCGACCTCCAGGTTAAAGGCGTCGCGCAGCTTGTTGGCAATCTGCTCGTCAAACATGCGCAGCACCACGCGAATGCCGGGGTTTAGCCGCCGTGCATCCAGCGCAATCTCGACGTTGGCCAGGTCGTCGTTGGTGGCAATGACCAGCGTGCGCGCGTGGTGTAGACCGGCGGCCTCCAGCGACTCTTCTTGGCGCGCGTCCATCAGCAGCACCGGCACTTTTAGCTGCTGCACCCGCTGCAGAAACTGCGAGCCGTCGTTCTTTTCAATCACCACCACATCTAGGTTCCACTGCAGCAGCCGCTCAAGGATGCGATAGCCGACGTGGCCCAGGCCGCACAGGATGATGTGGTCGCGATAGGTTGAGGCCAGCACTTTGGTCCACTCCTTCTGATTTTCCTGGCGCGAAAACAGCAGCAGCGTCACCCGCACCAAGGTGTCCGCGACCACCAAAAGACCGGCCAGCGGGTAGACAAAATACATGACGCGCAGCGCCCAGCTGGCGGGCAGCGGATACACCGACTCCAGGCTGAACAGGCTGTAGGTGGCAAACAGGCTCTCGGTCAGGTCCGGCTTGCGGTGCAGGGACTCCATGTAGGTGCTGTGAAAAAGCAGCGTCCCGCACAAAAGCAGCACCCAGATGGTGGTAAACGGCAGCCAGAACTTGGCCACCACCAGCCGCAGGTACCGCCCCGAGGCACGCACGCGCCGCCGAAAGCTGCGCTGCAGCTGCTCTCGCCGGGAAGTACGGGCAAACGGCTCACTCACCAAAAAAGTCCCCTCGCAGGCCAGCTTAACAAGGATTGCCGCGACCGGGCCCGTAAACCTGCCGCATTGCGCGCGACCATTGGCAAAGCCACGCGCCCCAAAGTCGCGGAAACCCGCGCCGGGAAAGCTGCATTGACAGGGCTGTAAGTCTCTCGATACGCTGATATTGTGAAAGGCCTTATGCGTACGCTGTCCGCTTCCCTGGCGCTGCTTTGCCTGCCTGGTCTTCTAAGCTGCGACTCGTTCCAGGGCTCTCTGGTGGCCATGACGGTGGCGTGGCCGATAAATCTGCCGGTGTGTATGCCGCCAGCGGTGCCGCCAACTTGCACCACAGCATCAGTGCCACAACCAATCCTGCCCACTGCCGACCAGCACATCGAGATGTGGGTCACCACCGAGTCGGCTGGCCGACAGCGCGTGCTGGCTGACGTTGGCGGCAGCGGCGGCGGAGATTTCTCCGGCTTTACAATCGTTCGCGCGATTGCGCCCGATGACGCCTGCATGATCCGCGCGATGGACCGCGATGATCCCATCTGCAAGGATGGTTTTTCCGACGACAACCTGCTGTATTGCGGGACCTCGCTGCTAAGCATGACCGCGCACCAGCCCGCGCAAGGTAACGCGGCCCAGGCGGCGCTGGATCAGCAGCAGCTGGTGCAGCAGGTCAAGAAGGTGACCTTTACTGGTACGCCGTTTACCGTCGTCGACAACATGACATTTGGCGGCGCGGCGACACCGCTTTTGGCATTGGTGCAGTGGAATCGCCAAAACTCGATGCAGGCGCAGGCGATAGACCCGCGCAACAGCGCCACCCCCGACATCCGCGCTACCATCCCGACGGCAGGGCTGAACCTAGACCAGCAGCGCTTCCTGGCGCAGACCCGCATTAACGAGTGCCGCAAGTACCGCGACAGTGGCGTCGGCCTGACCGAGACCGGCAGCATCGAGGTGCGACCTCGCCCAGCTTTTTACGTCGGAAACCCCCACCAGCTGACCAAGCCGCTGTCGGGCATCATGTTCGGCGTCCTGAACTATCAGACCGGACCGGGTAGCAGTTCGCCGTCGCTGCCTTCGCAGAACTTTAACGGCATCACCTTTACCCTGCCCTACAGCGCCGAAGGCATCACCGAGCTTCTGTGGACGCTAGAAGACAGCGTGTATCCGACGGCGCCTTCGATGACCAAGCAGCTGATGCGCGCGGTACCCGACCCGACGTTTACCGGGCGCGGCGCGATTCGCATGCTGATTACCGCCAACGTCGGGTTTGCCACCGGGACCATCAACTTCCCCGCCAGTCCACAGGGTCTCATCGGCAGCGTCTCGATTCTGACCAACCTTGACCAGAGGCTCGACTGATGCAGGCACGCACTCGGCTCTCTGGTGATGCTGGCGCTGGGCGACTGGGTAAGACGCTGCTGCTTGCGACCGCGCTGGTCTTGGGCAGCGTCAGCTCGGCCCACGCCGACCGCAGCTTTGACTTGATGCCGCTGTCGGCGGCGGTGGACCCATACGGGCTGCTTATCGTCGACCGCGCGCAGACCCCGGACCGCTTCGAGTTTGGCATGATGGCGCAGGGCGGCTGGGCCCACAATCCGCTGCGCCTGACGCTGTCTGACCCGCAGACCGGTGGCAACCCCGAAAAGCCCTTCGACGTCGTGCAAGAGCAAGTCCACCTGGACGTGGGCTTTTACTTTGGCCTGTGGGACTTTCTGTCGGTCTCGGCCACGCTGCCGCTGTCCGCTCACTTTTACGACGACAACATCATCGGCGAGCCGGTGCAGTACGTGCTGCCGCCGGGCATGCTTACGACAATGTCGCGCGGCGGTACGACAGCGACGGGGCTATATCGCTCCGATGAGCGCCAAAATGTACCGGTGGCAGGTGCTGGACCGCGCGACCCGCGGCTGGCGCTAAAAGTTCGCTTCTACGGCGGTCGCTTCTTCGAGGCGGGCGCGCTGCTGGAAGGCACCCTGCCCCTCGGTAGCTCCGCTTCGTTTATGGGCGACCGGTCGGCGACGTTTCGACCCAAGCTGCTGCTGGGGCTGCTGCTACCCCGGGTCACGCTGGCACTAAATGTTGGAGCCATCTT
>JAGNNG010000426.1 GCA_017990795.1 Deltaproteobacteria bacterium | reverse complement strand
CTGCTGCTCGCGTCTTGGCGGTCGCTCGTCCACATGGTGCTGGGGTGGATCGAGCGCATCCCGCGAATCGGTCCCCGCATCGTCCCCAAGCTGCGCGAGTTCTACGACGCGACCTATGTGCTGTTGCGGCCAGTTCCGCTGCTGCTGGCAACGCTGTCATCGGTGCTGTCGTGGTTTGCGGAGTGCCTGGCCTTCTATCTGATGATTCGCGGCTTCCCCGATGGTGGACAGGCGTCGATTACGCTGGCGACGTTCATTTATGCGGTGATGACGGTGGCCGGTGCGCTCGCGTTTGTGCCCGGCGGCTTGGGTGTCACCGAGGGCGGCATGGCGCTGCTGCTGGCCGAGCTTCTAACGATGTCGCGCTCGAGTGCTGTGGCAGTGACGCTGATCATCCGGGCGCAGACGCTGTGGTTTGCGGTGCTGCTGGGAGTGATCGCGCTGGTCGCTTTTTCCCGACGGCAGCACGTCCAGGTTGCGCTGGATCAAGTCACCGCGCGCCGCTAGAAGCTGAATCTGCTGCCCAACCCCAACCCCAACTTGGTGATGAGCGGCTTGCTTCTCGCTCTGGGAGCGCAGCCGACGATTGACACAAGCGTACCCGTGCGATTCTTATAACTGTCATGGTGCAAACTGGCTTGCAGAGGCGCTCTTGGGTTGCGCTTCTCGTGTGGCTGTTCGGAGCGCCGCTCGTGGGCAGTGCAGCGCCACCAGCAACGCGCGCGCAGCTGAATCAGAACGAACCGCTGCCAAGTGAGCCGATCGCCATCTCGAAGCTGCTCTTTTCTGGGATGGCCGAGGAAGTTGCCGCCGATCTGCGCGGTAGCTTGACGGCCGCCATCCAGCGAGGCGGCTACTCGGTGCGCAGCCAGCAAGAAGTAGAGAGCCTGCTGGGCAGTGAGCTGCGACTGCTGGGCTGTACCACGGCAAGCTGCTACGGACGACTGGCGCAGCTGCTTGGCGTGCGACGGGTGATTGAAGGCGAAGTGCAGCGGTTGGAGCTCTCGACGTTTTCGATCAAGCTGCAGATGCGTGAGCTGTTCATTGGGCAGAGTGCGCCACCGCTGCAAGAGCGCTGTGATGTGTGCAGCACCGACGATGTTAGGCAGATGATCGTCCGTGCCGCCGAGCGCCTGACCCGGGAAGTGCCGCCACGTGGACCGCAGGTGACTGAGCCTCGCATCGGCGAGAGCGGCATCCTGATCGTCGAGACTGAGCCGCCGGGCGCCACCGTCACCATCGACGGCAACCTCCAGAATGAGCGGACGCCCGCTTCGTATCTCCTCGGCGCTGGGCTTCACAACCTCATCGTCCAAGACGACAAGAACCATCGCGTCCGCCAGCAAGTCGAGGTCACCGCCGGCGGCCAGCCGATGACGCTGCGCCTGAGCCTGTCGGCCCACAGTGGCCGTCGCTCGTGGATGACCGGGCTCGGCGTTGCGGCGACCATTGGCGCAGTCGGTCTTATCGTCGGTGGCTCGGCGCTGCTCTACAAGCACGGCGACCCGGTCTTCACCAGCGAGTGTCCCGATCTGGGCCTCAGCGGCTACCACTGCCCGAACAAGTACGACAACCTGGCACCCGGCGTCTCGATGCTGGTCGGCGCGGGCGCACTGGGCATCACGGCGGGTGTGCTGCTCTACCTCGACAGTCGCCCCACCAAAGTGCGCCCGGTCGTCGAGAAGCCGTGACCAGCGGCCTGCGACGGCGACTGCGAACCTGGCTGCTCCCCACCGAGCTTCCCCAGCTACCGCTCTCGGCTGGCCGCGACGCGCTGTTCGTCCGCCTGCTCGGCCTGCTGTATTTCATCGCCTTCGCGTCGCTGTGGCCGCAGGTTCCCGGCCTGTTTGGAGAGCACGGCCTTTTGCCAACCGAGGTCATGCTCGGATCGGTGGCGTCGCAGCTAGGAACGCGCAAGTACTTGCTGTTGCCGACGGTGTTTTGGCTGAGCCAGACCAGTACCGCGCTGCTTTTTGTCTGCGGGCTCGGCATGCTGTCGGGGCTGCTGGTGGGTGCGCTGCGCCTGACCTGGCCGATGCTCGCCGTCGCCTGGCTGTGTCATCTGTCGTTTCTGGCCATCGGGGGTCCGTTTCTGTCGTTTCAGTGGGACGCGCTGCTGTCAGAGCTGGGCATGCTGGCGCTGCTGTCGGTACCGATTCGCTGGCGACGGCCACAGCCGCTGGTGCTGGTCGCGCTGGGTCGCTGGCTGCTGCTGTGGCTGCTCATTCGGCTGCAGTTTGGCTCCGGCTGGGTCAAGCTCGCGGCCGGTGATCCGACCTGGCGCAACCTGACCGCGCTACATCATCACTTCGAGACGCAGCCACTTCCGACGGTGCTAGGCTATTACGCCCATGCCCTGCCGGGAGTCATCAAAAAGGCGCTGGTGGTCTTCACCCTGATCACCGAGACGCTGCTGCCGATGTTCATTCTGGTGCCGCGCTGGCATCGCTTGGTGCTGTGGCCGATGCTGGGGCTTCAGCTTGGGATCTTGCTGACCGGCAACTACGGCTACTTCAACCTCGAAGTGCTGGTGCTGCTGCTGCTGTTGGTGCCGCCGTCGTGGCTGTCCCGGCTGCGGCCAACGCCCGGACCAACCACCGATGAGCCCAGTCAGATCACCACGCCACCGTCGCTGCTGTGGGGTCTGCCTCGGGTGATGCTGGCGGCGGTGCTGTTCTGTGCCAGCTTGGGACACCTGCTGTGGACCGTGCGATTTCGCACATCGGTGCCGCCCGTGATTCATCAAGCGATGCAGATCACGGCGCCGCTGCAAGCGGTGTCGCACTACGGACCGTTCGCGTCGATGACGACGACTCGGCCAGAGCTGGTCATCGAGGGCAGCCAAGACGGCAACAACTGGACGGAGTACTCGCTGCGCTACAAGCCGGGGGATGTGCTGCGTCGGCCACGCTGGAGTGCGCCGCATCAGCCTCGGCTCGACTGGCAGTTCTGGTTCGCGGCGCTGGGGAAGCCGAGCGACAGTCCGTGGCTGGAAGTGCTGCTGCTGCGGCTGCTGGAAGGCTCGCCCGATGTGCTGTGGCTG
>JAGNNG010000425.1 GCA_017990795.1 Deltaproteobacteria bacterium | reverse complement strand
GTCGTAGGCGCCAAAGTGCGCTCCCTGCAGCCGCCCGCCCGCCGCGTCCAGCAGCTGCGGCAGCATCGAGCGACCCTTGGCATCGAGCAGGCTCTGCGGCGTCTCGACCATGATCTCTAGGCGCAGTGCTTGCGGCGGCAGCGTCAGCTTGTCTTCCAGCGTCTGTAGTAGCTCTGCCAGCACTTCCACGTGCGCGCAGCTGGTGACTTTGGGCAGCGTGACAATCAGGTTTGGCGGCAGCCCTCCGGCTTGCACCAGCTGCGTGACAAACAGATCCAGCGTGCGGACAGAGCGGCGGAAAAGCTCGCTGGTGAAGGCCTTGATGCGCAGACCGATAAACGGCGGCAGGCTGCCATTTTTGTGGGCCAGCGCGACCTGCGCGGCGGCGGTGGCAGCGTGGCCATCTTCCTCGGCATCCGAGCGAAAGCCGTAGCCGTCTTCAAAGTCGATGCGAAAGTCCTCGACCGCTTCGCGCTGCAGCTTGTCTTGCACGCGGCTGTAGACGGTGTCGGCCAGCTCCGGTGGAATCGCCAGCGCGCGGGCAAACGAATCCGCATCGGGCGCGTAGCTAGACATGGCCCGCAGCGCCAACTGCCCCAGCTTGCGAGTCGTATCCGCCGAGTACAACTGCGCGCCGCCATAGACGGTGTGAACCGGCTGTCGAGCGCCACTGTCGCCGGGGTAGCGCCGCGTAAACTCGGTCTGCGCACTCTCCACTTGCTGCAGGGCCCGGCTTAGCTTTTTTGTGGGCAGTGTGGTCTTGGTTTCCATGGCTGTCGTCTTAGCACGGGACCTGTGGCGGTCGTCGCCGCTCGTTGTCGTGTCGGGGCGCAGCACGGAAGCGGTGGTATGCGCTAAAGTGACAAGGTGCTGCTGGTCGTACATGCGCTGCAAGAGCTGGGTCTGCTGCCAGCCCGCCAGCGGCATGGTGCGGGTTGTCGCGTGCGGTCGTCGCGCTGGCTGGCGGCGCTGGGGCTGATTGTCGGCGCTGTGGGCGCTTGCGAGTACCGGCCACAGCCCGGCGAGCTCGAGAAGCCCACCGGCGCTGTGTTACCGGCAGCGCCACCGCTGCGGCCCCAGCTGAGTCGGCCCAGTGTGGTGCTGCTGCGGGCGCAGGGCACTCGCTTGTTTCCGCTGTACTGCTACGACGATGCCAAGCACCAGCTGCTGCCGGGGTTTGCTTGTGCGCACTTGCTGCCGCCTGCGGGCGTGCCGCTGCCGGTGCGACTGTCGGGGATGCTGGCCCTAAAAGCGTGGTCCGCCGCGCCGCTGCCGTGTCAGACCCAGCTCGGCCTGCAGACCTACCCCAGCTGGTCGTTTGTGGCCCCGCAGGGACCCAGCGCCCCGGGTGAGTTGCCGACGTTTGCTCTGTGGTCCGCTGGCGAGTACCCGCGCATCCTGATGGCGCCGTACCCGCCCGAGCCGTCGCCCCAGCCCGAGAGCAGCCAGCGCACCATCAATGATGCCGCGCGAAACCTGCTGCCCAAGCGGTCGCCGGTGGTGGCCCTGCCGGTGCTGGATGTTGTGCTGCACAGCTCGTGGCTGGTCGATCTGGACAACGATGGCCTGCGCGAGCGCCTAGACGAGCTGCGGGTGGTCGATGGCACGCGCAAAGTGTCGCTGCTGGCCGGGGTGTTTGTGACGCCGGGGCTGTCAGCGCTGGCGGTGCTGCCGCTGCGGGTCGAGCGAGACACCGCCCAGTCCGCGCGCCTGGTGTCCGCGCAAGACCTAGACCACGACGGCCAGAGCGAGCTGTGGCTGCAGCTACCCAGCGCCGTAGGTCCGCGCGACATGATTGGCAGCTACAGCCGCGGTGGCCTAGCCGCGCTGACAGAGGTCGCCTGTCCGTCGCAGTAAGCGCGCTGGAGCTGTAGCTCGTTTGAGGTCAGGCAGCGGTGCGACTAGAAGCGCTCGTTGCAGCTTAGGAACGACTCCGCATCGGGAGCGTCCAGCCAGCAGCGCAGGATGATGCGCCGCGCGTGTCCCGTCAGCTCTTGCGTGCAGCGGCGGGCAAAGCGCTCGGCTTCCTGGGACTGCTCGGCGGGGGTGCGCACGGACTCGCTGCGGCCTCGGACCACCACGCTGGCGCGTCGAGGTAGCTGTAGACTGCGCTCTAGCTCGCGCTGCGCCACCTGACAGTCGGCGGCTTGCAGCTTGTCGGCGGGGGGCACGGGCTGACGGCTGACGTTGGGATTATTACAACCCACCGTCAGCCAGCCAAGCAGCAGCACTACGAAGCGGCGACCCATTGCTTTCATCGCGCGCAGTGTAGCAGACCCTCGTAGCGGCTAGCGGCTGGCCGAGATCGTCACTTTGTCATCGCTGACCTTCTCGGAGATAAGCAGGCCCGCGATTAATGCCACCACGCCGCCAGCGACGACCCAGGTGTACCACTTGACGCGACTTAGCGGCAGCTTGGAGCCGCTGTCCTTCATCGCATTTTTGTTGCGTGCGCTGGCAGGCTGCTTATCGGCCAGCGGGGTCGCCGCCCCAGCCACCACCGAGCGCACCGTCGCTGCAGCACTGCCCGCCTGCGCCATCGCCACCAGCTGCGAGGCCTGCTGCGCTCCCGCTCCGCTTGGCACATCGCCGGTCGGTCCCAGCCACTGCTTGGTCGTCAGATCGAACAGGCGCGCTTGCAGCGGCTCTCCAGCGACGGGCGCGCCGCTGCGCTGCTTGGGTCCAAACACCAGGATCTTGCGGCCCGCAATCGCATCGGCGGGCAGCGGCGTCTCGGCCAGCTGCGACAGCAGTGCCGCTTGCGGATCACTGCCCAGCGGTAGCGCGGCGATACGATCGACCCACACCGGCAGCCGGTCTTCAGGGCGCAGCGCCAGCACCAGCTGGGTATTGCTATCCAGAGGCCGCCGCAGCTTGCGCATCCCTGGCGACTCGATGTCGAGCACATCCACCAGTGGATTGCCGCCTGGGACGGCCACCGGAGTCACTCCGATCGGCACTAAGTTGCGCATCACCATCGCGCCCGGTGGATCGGTCTCGACCTGCACCGGTGGTCGAGGTGGCCCAAACGCGCCCTGCTCCGGGT
>JAGNNG010000424.1 GCA_017990795.1 Deltaproteobacteria bacterium | reverse complement strand
GTGAGCACCGCAGACGCCGCCAGCGCGGCCCGCAGTAGGTTTTGATAGGCACTCTTAGCGAGAGCGCTCCTCGCTGCATCACATAGCCGCGCTGAGTCATGGGCAGGCCTTGATCTCCTGGTTTTGTTGGGCACGTAGCGTCACATTCTTCATGTGACCGCCGCCGACGTTGACGGTGTGGGGACCGGGCGTCATCCAGAACTCGGTCTTGACGCACTTGCCTTTTTTCGGGGTCACGATGGTGACGCGCGCCAGCCGCTTCTCCAGGCGACTCATCGCGGCCTGCACCACCGAGCGCTGCGCTGCCTTGCCGCCGCGCAAGCTGCGCACTTTTTGGTACTCGGTCATCGCCTCAGCGGTCTGTCCATCCGCGTCCAGCGTCTGCGCGAGCACAAACGACAGGTCATATGCCATCGACGCGCACACGCGATTGGCCTCACGCGCGCACAGCGCCACCGCCTTGTCCAAGCTCTTGCGCGCCACCGAGTACTGCTTCTTGTCAAACGCCAGCGTGCCCGCCTTGAGCAGCTTGGCCACCGTCGCTCGCGTCGCATCAGCATCGGTGTCCGTGGCCTCTGGCTTGCCGCTGGTGTTTTTGTCCTCGACAGTCGGCGTCGCCGTGGAATCACCCGCTTTTTCAGTCGGCTTTTCTGCGCCCGCATCCAGCGCATCAGGCGCGGGTTTGTTCTCATTGGCAGCGACGGGCGCGACCACTGGAGTTGGCTGCTCCAGCTGACGCAGTACGGCGGCGGCTCGCTCACGCACGTCGGCATCGCGGTCCCGCATCAGCGTCTTTAGCACTGGGCGCGCCGACGCCAGCGGCAGACGACCGGCCAGCTCGGCAGTGGTCACCCGCACGCCGCGATCCGGGTCCCGCGCGCCTTTTTGCAGCGCCCGCGCCGCATCCTGCGGACTCTCGGCAACCAGCGCCTCTAAGGCCGCCGCCCGCGCCGTCGGCTCCTTACTATCCAGCAGCGTCCCGACATTGGCCGGAGCCGTCACGTTCTCGTTCAGTCGTCGCAGCAGCGCGTAGGCCTGCAGACCCAGCGGTGTCTCGGCCTGCGCGCTCAGCGTCTCTTTGAGCACCGCCACGGCGCGCTTGTCGCCTAGCTCTGCCAGCTTCCTGGCCGCCAGCTGACGCAGCTCCACCACCGGATCGCGCAGCGCCGCCGCCAGCAGGTCCGCATCCCGATCGACCTGCTCGATCAGCTGTCGTCGAGTCTCCGGCTCTGCCTCGCGCAGACCTTGGGCCACCGCCGTCCGCTGACTGTTGTCACCCAGCTTCAGCAGCGTCGATTTGGCCAGCAGCGCCTCGGTGCCCGTGCTCTGCTGCGCGACTTGCGCCAGCCAGCCACCGACCTGAGTCCCGATGTCTTGCACGCCGCGCCCAATCAAGCGACGACCGACCGTGCCCAGTGACTTGATGGCCTCTGCGCGCACCTCGGCGTCGGCGTCGGCAAGACCACTGCGCAAGACCGCAAGCGCGCCCTGCTCGCGACTGGCTCCTAGCGCCCGCGCCGCGTCACGTCGCACCTTGGCGTCGTTGTTCTTCCCCAGCAAGTTGCCAAGCAGGGCCACCGCATCGGCGTTGCCGACATCGCCCAGCACCGCGACGGCCCGCTCGCGCAGCGCCGCATCGCCTTTCAGCGCCGACGAGGCCCAGTTCAAGTCCTGCATCGCCAGCACCGTCGGGTCAGCGCCGGTTAGCCGCAGCACCGCCGCCGCTGCCCCCTGACGCAGCGTCGGATCATCTAGGCGAGCCAGCAGCGGCTCTAGCAGCAGCAAGTCCTCGCGACGACCGCTGTATCCCAGGCCCGATACCGCCAGCAGTCGCGCCGAGGGATGCGCTTGACTCTGCTGCACGATCGAACGAAAGACCGCGCTTTCGACCGACTCATCGAGGCTGGCCAGGGCATGTGCGGCTTTGAGCTGCTCGGGACCCGGCTTGCGGGCTTGCTCCTGCAGGAAGTCCCGGCCCCGCGCTTCGCTTAGCTTAAGTAGGGCACTGGCGACGGCAATCTGCAGATCTCGGTTCGGAGTGGCCTGCAGCCGCGTCAGCAGACGCACCCGAGCCCCTTCGTCGCCGCTCTGCGCCAGCTTCAGCAGGATCTCGACCAGCGCCGCATCGGAGGCCAGCCCCTTGTCGACCACGGTCGTCAGAAACTTTTTGGCGTCGCGGTCCCCGGTGCCTGCCAGATAGAGCGCCGCGCGCAGCTTGACCGCATCGGCCTTACCGGCCAGCGACTTGCCCAGCGACTGCCGACCACGCGCGTCTCCGAGCAGATCTAGGGACTCTGCCGCGGACTCACCGACTGTCGAGGCGCCACCGTCGAGCAGCGGCAGCAGCTTGCCCACAGCCTCGGGGCGACCGATCTGACCCAGCGCCTCAGCGGCTCGCTGCTGCACGCGCTGGTCGCGGTCGTCCACCATCGGCAGGAACTCGGGGAGGAGGCCTCCGTCTCGCGTCTCTTGCAGCGCCGCCAGGGCCCCGATGCGCAGCTCAACCACCTGATTCAGCAGGTCTTGCTTTAGCAGCTCCAGCGCTTTTTGTCGGGCTGCCAGCAGTCGCTGCGTCATCTGCTCCGAGGACAGGTTGGCGGCAGCACGCTGACGCTGCAGGACGTAATAACCCAGGCCGCCACCGACCAAGATGAGGAGCAGTCCCGCCGTAAGCCCTGCGGCCAAGCGCTGGGCCAGCGAAAGTCGACGCAGCGGGCCGGTCAGCGGTCGCATCGCCGAGCTAGAGAGCGACGCAAACTGTGGCCCCGCGGGTCGCTTGCTCACCGGCAGCGCCAGATACATCTGCTCGATCTCGGATGCCAGGGCTTGCTCGACTTCGCGCAGCGACGGATAGCGGTCCTCGCGCTTCTTGGCGAGCATGCGCATCAGCACTTTTTCAACCGAGTCCGGCAGCTGCAGCGTCGGCATGCGCTTGCGCAGCGGGGGAATCTCTGTCGCTGCGTGCTTAAACATCACCGTCAGGACGTTGTCGTCGTCAAACGGCACCGTGCTGGTCAGCAGCTCATAAAAGATACAGCCGAGCGCG
>JAGNNG010000423.1 GCA_017990795.1 Deltaproteobacteria bacterium | reverse complement strand
CCTAGAGGATGCAGCCACTGCGATGAGCGCATTTTCTGCGCGCGTTCTGTGTTAGATTGCGCTCAATAAAAGAGGTTACTTTGCACGACGATAGAACAAAGCTCCTGGCGCAAATCAAGGACGACATCTTCGCGACCATGGACGAGGTTAGCTCCGCTCTCGAGTCCGGGGATCGCAACCGGCAGCTTCAAGCAGGTCCGCTGCTGCCGCCTCTGATTGCTCGCTATGAGCAAGCGCTGACCTTGTTTGAGGCGCAGGATCGCGACCAGATCGAGCGCACAATCGGTCGCAGCCTGACCGACTTACGACGCCAGGCGAACTTTTTAGAGAAGCAGGTCGGGGGCCAAAAGGCCGTACGAGCCGCCGATGCAGGCGCGCAGCCTTTTATCTTGGTGCGAGCGCCGGGCCGGTCGATCTTGGGGACTGATGCGCCGCCGCCCCGCGTGCGACCCAAGTACACCGTCGGTGGTGAGGTCGAGTCGTGGTGTGGCAAGTGCAAGCAGATGCGCACTCACCATATCTTCGCGGTAGTGGATGAGTTGCCCAAGCAGGTCATCTGCGTCATGTGCAAGAGCCGCCACGGCTATCGCAGTCAGCAGCCGGTGGTTCGCGGCGAGGAAGCCAAGACTGCCACGACGACCACGACTCACCGCAACACGGTCGTCAACAGCGAAGCGAAGCGCCAGCGCGAGCAGCGCCAGAAGTTAGAAGACGAAATCCAAGCCAGCGCCGAGATTCGTGAGTTTGATCCGCGCGACAACTTCAAGTCGGGTCAGGTGATCTCGCATCCCAAATACGGTCGGGGCAAGATCGAGACGGTCTTAAAAGGCAGCATCTTGGTGCGCTTCTTGGACGGTCTAAGGCAAGTCTCCAGGCAGTAGCGTACGAGTGCTATCCGTAGCGGTAGCGCGCAGCTTCCGGCTTATCTCCGCTAGAAAATTTGGACGTATATCGGGCGTGGCGACAGCGGCGATTTTGGTATGCTGCGCCCGCCATGTCATCTCCATTTCTTCCCGTCGATCCCAAGCAGAGTTTTCCCAAGTTAGAAGAGAAGATCCTTCAGTTCTGGCGTGACCAGAAGGTCTTTGAGGAGTCCACGCAAGAGGACGGAAGGCCGATGTTCGTCTTCTATGAAGGACCTCCGACCGCCAATGGGCTGCCGGGGATTCATCACGTCCTAGCGCGCGCATTTAAGGACGTGATCCCTCGCTATAAGACGATGCGAGGATATCGGGTACCGCGCAAAGCGGGCTGGGACTGCCATGGTCTTCCCGTCGAGGTCGAGGTCGAAAAGCGGCTAGGACTACGCGGCAAGCAGCAGATTGAGGAGCTGGGTGTCGCCGAGTTTAACAAGCAGTGTCGGCAGAGCGTGTTCCGCTACATCAAAGAGTGGGATCGCCTGACCGAGCGCATCGGCTTCTGGCTGGACACGGAGCATCCTTATCGCACCCTCGACAATGACTACATCGAGTCGTGCTGGGCACTGCTGCAGCAGCTGTGGGATCGCAAGCTGCTGACGCGCGACTACAAAGTGACCAAGCACTGTCCGCGCTGTGGCACCTCGCTGGCCGAGGCGGAAGCCGGGCAAGGCATGAAAGAGGACGTCGACGATCCATCGGTGTTCGTGCGGCTGCGGCTTTTGCCTGGGCAGGCGCTTCCTGTTGCGCCGCTGTCCACTGACTCAGGGAAAGTTGCGGTCCTGGTCTGGACGACGACGCCGTGGACACTACCGGCCAATGCGGCGGCAGCGCTTAATGCCGATGCCGACTATGGCGTCTATGAAGTGGGCAGCGATGGCGCAGGAGATAAGGAATACGTTATCTTCCTAAATAGCCAAGCTGAGACAATCTTAAAAGGCAAAAAAGAGCATGCCCTGCTTGGCCTGGTAAAAGGCAGTCAGCTCGCTGGTCTGCGCTATCAGCCTTTATATGATGGCGTTGGCCAAGGCGGCGCTGAGATTGACAAGAGCAGCGCTTATCGCCTTTTGGTAGATACCACCGTAGAGCTGGGTGAAGGCACCGGCATTGTTCACATCGCCCCGGCTTACGGTGACTTAGATGTCGGTCGCCGTCATGGCCTGCCGGTGCTGTTCTCGGTCGGCCTAGATGGCTTGGTACTGCCTGCGTTTGCCAAGTTTGCTGGCAAGTTCTTCAAAGAAGCCGATCCGCTGGTCACGCGAGATCTAAAAGAGCGTGGGCTGTTATGGAATAGCGGGCGTATTAAGCATAGCTATCCGTTCTGTTGGCGCTGCGATACGCCGCTGCTCTATTTTGCCAAAGATAGCTGGTATATCCGCACTACCGCTGTGCGCGATCAAATGATTGAACAAAACCAGCGCATCAAGTGGTATCCAGAGCACATCCGCGAAGGCCGCTTTGGCGACTGGCTGCGCAACAATGTCGACTGGGCGATCTCGCGCGAGCGCTACTGGGGTACACCACTGCCGCTGTGGCAGTGCGACAAGAGCGGCGAGATCCTCTGCATCGGCAGCATCGAGGCGCTTAACCAAAAAGTAGGCCGCGACCTACGCCTAGACGCCGACTTCGATCTGCATCGTCCGTACATCGACGGCGTGACCTGGGAAAGTCCGGCGGGCGGGACCTTCCGTCGCGTCAAGGACGTGATCGACTGCTGGTTTGACTCGGGCGCGATGCCGTACGCGCAGCATCACTATCCGCTGGAGCACAAAGACGACTTCGGGCAGTACTTCCCGGCGGGCTTTATCAGCGAAGGTGTGGATCAGACTCGGGGCTGGTTTTATACGCTGCATGCACTCGGCGTGTTGCTGCGGGGTGAGCCAGCGTTTCAAAACTGCATCGTGCTCGGTCACATCTTGGACGGCGAGGGCCGCAAGATGTCCAAGCGGCTTGGCAACATCGTCGATCCGTGGTCGGTGCTAAACACCGAAGGGGCGGATGCGCTGCGCTATTACTTGTATACGGCCTCGCCGCCGGGGCAGCCGCGACGGTTCTCGCAGGCGCTGGTGCAGAAGTCGCTGCGCCAGTTTTTGCTGACGCTGTGGAACTGCTACAGCTTCTTTGCCACCTA
>JAGNNG010000018.1 GCA_017990795.1 Deltaproteobacteria bacterium | reverse complement strand
CATGGGGCGGCGACCGTAGCGAAATTCTGCGCGCCTGTCATCTGGCTGTGGCCCCAAGCCGCTTCCGCTGTAGCCCGCACCCGCAGAAAGTCCGCGCAATATTTCTGATTCTCCGACGGAAACGAGCCGCTCTGCGAGGGGTCTTTTCGTGCTACCATGAGCCATGAAATTCTCTGTCTCGCGTCGGCGCTCGCGTCCAGAGAGACCGCTGCCATCAAGTCTGCCCAAGGGCCTGGGACCCCGGACGCTGCTGTGCGTCGATCTACGGACGGTCGAGACGAGCTGGTCGCAGCGGCCCTTGGAAGAGCTGCGCTACTCCAGTCGGGGTGGACGCCTGGGGGCTCTGTTTGCGGGGCTCGACATGGACCCTCGGCATCCGCTGGCCAAGAACGCAAAGACAATGTCGCCGCTGCGCATTCGGCAGCTGTTTGATGCGCTGTGCGAAGAGATGGCCGAGGCCATGCTCCACGACGTACCGGAGGTGGCCTGGCGAGCGCTGCTGCCACTGCTGTGTCCCCACGGGACCGCAGAGTCACCGTATCCAAAAGAAGGCCTGCCCGAGGCCGATGCGGCGAACAGCGCAGGCCTAGTAGTGCTCGCAGAGGGTCACATCCAAGCTGAGTCAGCGTCGATGGCGTTTACTCGGGCCGCAGGTCCACCAACCGGCAGCGAGCCCATGGATCAAGTGCTGTGGTCTGACTTGGTGAATCACCTGCTGCCGATGCTGGACGCCGTCCGCGACCGCAGCCGCGCGCTGCTGATGGAGTGCTAGCTAGTTCCTTGCAGAGCGCGATGGCGCATGCGATGACTGACGGATGCACGCAGTCATCCGAGTTCGCATGTCGAAGCCTCACTACGGAGGCAACCTGGTCGATGGGGCGCAGATGCTGTCGCTGTTCGGCGACGTGGCCACCGAGCTGTGCGTTCGCGCCGACGGAGACGAAGGTCTATTTCGCGCCTACGACAGCGTAGAGTTTTTGGCTCCGGTCTACTCTGGCGACTTTATCGAAGCGCGCGGCGAGATCGTCAGCTGGGGCCGGACCTCGCTAAAGATGGTGTTTACGGCGCACAAGCTAATCTCGCCGCTGACGCCACCGCATGCGGCTAGCGCGGCGCAGGTTCACAGCGCTCCGATCTTGGTCTGTCGCGCCAGTGGCACCTGCGTGGTGCCCGTGGAGTTCCGACGCTCGCCGCTGCCGGGCGAGCAGATAGGACGCCCTGGGCCCTGCATCATCACCGCTGCCATCGTCGGCGCCGAGACCACGCGCGAGCAAACCAAGTACCTACCGATCACCGCCGAGGAGATTGGCGAAGAAGCGGCACGCTGTGCGCGGGCTGGAGCCTCAGTCATTCACCTGCACGTGCGCGATGACGCGGGCCAGCCCAGCCAAGACACCGAGCGCTTTCGCGCCGCCATCCGCGCCATCCGCCAGCGCTGCGATGTCGTGATTCAAACCTCGACCGGGGGCGCAGTGGGCATGCCCATTGCCGAGCGCTGCGGGCCCCTGCAGCTGACCGGCAGCGATGCGCCAGAGATGGCGACGCTAAACGTTGGCACCATCAACTTTGGCGACGACATCTTTGTAAACCGCCGCCAGGACACGATGCAGGTCGCGCAGCGCATCGCCGCCGCAGGCCTGGTTCCCGAGGTCGAGCTGTACGACCTGGGGCACCTAGACATCGCGCGCGAGCTTCTGGACAAGGGTCTGCTGCAACTCCCCCTCCATGTGCAGTTCGTGCTGGGCGTAAGAGGAGCGCTGGCCGCAAGCAAACGAAACCTGGAGCTGCTGGTCGAGCGCATGCAGGACTTTCCGGGCTCTAGCTGGGGCGTCGCAGGAGTGGGCCGACATCAGCTACCGATGGCAGAGCTAGCGGCGGCCCTAGGTGGCAACATCCGCGTCGGCTTAGAAGACAACATCTACATTGAAAAGGGCGTGCTGGCCGAGGGCTCGGCCCCACTGGTGGAGCGCGCAGCAAAAATCTGCCAAGCAAGCGGACGCAAAGTGGCCAGCGCAACCGAGGCACGCAAGATTCTTCTGACTCGCCCGGTAGCAGTGGCTCCGGCAAGCTGAGTTCGGAAGCCCCAACGACCCTCTTCACAAGGTCAGTACCGAGACAAACACCTCGAGGCTCAGCTACTTCGCAGATAAAACGCCGTTGATCCACGCCGCATCGCTGTGTTAAGAGGCTGCGCGCACCACGAGTTTTGCAACGGAGCCATCCTAATCGACGACAGCAAGAAACAAATGTGGCTGCAAGCCAGCCGATTTAGCTATCTGGGGTTGTTTTTCGGCGTCGCAGTGGTCATCGGCTTCGCCTTTGGTACCTGGCTCGATCGGAAGTTTCACACACATCCTTGGTTCTCGATGCTGGGCGTGCTATTTGGCATTGCCTCTGGTTTCAAAGAGCTGTTCCGCATGGCCAGCTCGTTTCGCACCGAACAAAAGAAAAAAACCTGAACGTGTCTTCGACCCTTACATCTAAAAGCGCCGCCCAAGGCCACCTGGCCGCCGTCGAGTATTGGGTCGCGCTGTTTGGCACTGCGCTTGTCGGCGTGACCCTGTTTTGGGGCGGGCCGGGCGTCAAGCTGGGTGCCTGCGTCGGGGCGGTTCTGAGTGTCTTGAATGCCCGTGCGCTGCGGTTCTTTGGCGCGCGGATCGTCCACAGCAAGTCTGTGGGCCTGCTGGTGGTGCTGTTTCAGCTGAAGCTGGGGCTCCTAGCTGGCTTGATTTATTTGGCGCTGAAGCTGCTGCCGCTGCAGCCAGCCGCACTTCTTTTGGGTCTGTCGGCACTACCGCTGGGCATCCTAGCGCGTGGCATTCAGTATGGGCTGCGAGCCCCATCTGACAGCGACATGGCCCCGGTCACCGACGCTTGCTCTGATTCCTACAGGGAGAATTGATTTACGATGGGCGAGGAATCCTCTTGGTTTGACCTGCTGCCAGGTCTACCGGGACTGACACACTGGGCCGCACACTTCCTGGGTCGAGAAGACGCCACCCAAGGCTTCTTCTTTCAGGGCGGACCGTTTGTGGAGTCCCACTTCTCACTTACGCACGTAGTCTCGGCGCTGTTTGTGCTGCTGTTTGTCATCTTGGGGGCGTCTAGCTTTGCCTCTGCGATGCGCAAAGGTGGCGAGGACGCCATTGTTCCCCCGGCGAACTTTTCGCTGCGCAACATCTTCGAGATGCTGGGCGACGCGCTGTGGAACATGACCAAGAACATCATGGGCGAGAAGAATGCCCGTCGCTACCTGCCGCTGATTGGCACCCTGGCTTGCTTCATCTTCTTTAGCAACGTCTTGGCGCTGATCCCCGGCATGATTCCACCGACTGCGACGCTGAAGACCAACGTCGCGCTGGCAATGACGGTGTTTGTGATCACCCACATCGAGGGCATCCGTGCGCAAGGTGTCGCTGCATACCTGAAGCACTTTGCTGGGCCGATCATCTGGCTGGCACCGCTGATGTTTATCATCGAGCTCATTGGCCACATCGCGCGACCGCTGTCGCTGTCGATGCGACTGATGGGCAACATGGTCTCGGACCACAAGGTCGTTGGCGTCTTTTTCTTCCTGGTGCCACTGCTGGTGCCGGTTCCGTTTCTAATCCTGGGCACCATGGTCGCCATCATTCAGACCCTGGTGTTCTGCCTGCTGTCGATGGTCTACATCAACATGGCTGTCTCGGTTCATGACCATGACGACCACGACGAGCATGCGCACGCAGATCATCACGCTCACGCAGAGGGCGCCAAGGCCCACGCATAAGCGAATCATTCACGAAACACAGCACGTCCAAGACCAACTCATGAGGAGGAATCTAGTTATGAAGACCAAGCTCAATAAGTACATGATGGCAGCGCTGGCTGCGATGCTCACCCTGCTGTCGACCGCCTCGGCTTACGCCCAGTCCTCGCCAGAGACCGCCAAAGTTGAGAATGCTCGCTGGTATGCACTGGCAGCAGCCCTCGGCCTCGGCATTGCAGCATTCGGTGGCGCTCTCGGTCAGGGCCGCGCAGCCGCAGCAGCTCTCGATGGCATCGCTCGCAACCCAGGCGCTGCTGACAAGCTGTTCACGCCAATGATTCTGGGCCTGGCGCTCATCGAGTCGCTGGTCATCTACTCGCTGCTGATCGCCTTCCTCCTCTACGGAAAGCTCGGCTAGTCCCCGCAAGGAGTCTTGTTTAGGCTCCTTGCCGCAGTACCCCCTCGCAGTCCCTCCCCTCCTGTAGCACCGCTCCCTCTTCCCTTACTAAAAGCTCCCAGCTGCTCAGCGAAGCAACGGCTACGTCCCTTTATCTTGGGGAACCGGCCTCGTTGCACGCTGTAGGCATGACAAGACACGGAGTCTTGGAGCGACTCCCTTCGCGTAGTGCAGGCCTTCAGATGTGATTGGGAGGGGAAATAAAAAAGGGGCCCCTAAAGGCCCCTCTTGTTGCAGCAGCTGCGGTTAGCCGGACATGCTGGCGATGAAGTCGCCGTTGGTATCCGTCTTGGCAATCTTGTCGCGCATAAACTCCATCGCATCGACGACGTTTAGCGGGTGCAGCAGCTGGCGCAGAATCCAGATGCGACCCAGGACGCGATCGTCGACCAGCATCTCTTCCTTACGCGTACCCGACTTGTTGATGTCAAGGCAGGGGAAGATGCGCTTTTCCATCAGCTTGCGGTCCAAGTGAATCTCGGAGTTACCGGTTCCCTTAAACTCTTCGAAGATAACTTCATCCATGCGCGAGCCAGTATCGACCAGCGCAGTGGCGATGATGGTGAGCGAGCCACCCTCTTCGATGTTGCGGGCGGCGCCAAAGAAGCGCTTGGGCTTGTGCAGCGCGTTGCTATCCACACCACCAGACAGGATCTTGCCCGACGGCGGCACCACGGTGTTGTAAGCGCGGGCCAGACGCGTAATCGAGTCGAGCAGGATGACAACATCCTTTTTGCACTCGGCCAGGCGCTTGGCCTTCTCGATCACCATCTCGGCGACCTGGACGTGACGCGCGGGTGGCTCATCAAACGTCGAGGAGATGACCTCGCCACGCACCGAGCGCGCCATATCGGTCACTTCTTCTGGTCGCTCATCGATGAGCAGAACGATCAGATAGACCTCGGGGTGATTGGTGGTGATGGCGTGGGCGATGTCCTGCAGCAGCACCGTCTTACCAGCGCGCGGCGGCGAGACAATCAAGCAGCGCTGGCCTTTACCAATCGGGCACAGCATGTCGACGATACGCGTCGAGTAGTTCTTGGCGTCATGCTCCAGCTTGAGCCGCTTGTTCGGATACAGCGGCGTCAGGTTGTCGAACATGATCTTGTCGACCGAGGCCTCGGGCGGCTCGCCGTTTAGGCGCTCGACCTTGAGCAGCGCGAAGTAGCGCTCACTGTCTTTGGGGGGACGAATCTGACCTTCTACGGTGTCGCCAGTACGCAAGCCGAAGCGACGAATCTGCGACGGCGAGACGTAAATATCATCGGGACCGGGAAGGTAGTTGTAGTCGGGGGAACGAAGGAATCCAAAACCATCAGGAAGCGTCTCTAGAACTCCATCGCCATAGACTTCGCCCCGGTTGGTCGAGTGGTGGCGAAGGATCTCGAAGATGAGGTCCTGCCGCCGCATGCCAGAGACGTTCTCAATGTTGAGATTCATCCCCATGTGGATCAGCTCGGACATTTTCTTCCGCTTCAGCTCAGTCAGATTCATCGGGTTCATTCCTCATGTACGATTGGCCCGAGTGCGGGCGCTGGCAGCGGCTACCGACGACGAATCGCCGGCGACCACAAGAATAGACAGAATATTTTTTGGGAAAAGCAGCGCTTGCAGGATGCGGTGACAATGCTCCACATCTGCGCTCAGGATGACTGGGCGCAGCAGCAGTGCTGTGGTCAGTTGAACCTGTCTCTGGTTGGATTCTGTTTTGGTTTGCGTGAACGCCGGAGATGTACGGCTACCGACGAGCGTGAGTCGCGCTGTTAGCTACGCGACATAATCCAAGGTACGGCAAGGCTTGGTCCGTTGTCAATGGTCTGAAACGGGCTTGTTCCTTAGGTTTTCCGTTTTCAAAGCCGGGCACTTTTTAGGCGTACTTCGGCCCTGCATCAACACGCAATCAGACCGATTCGCGCGGAAGCTACGCACGCTTGCGTCTTGAGAGGAAGTGCTGCGCGGCAAAGAGCAGCGGCCCCAAAAAGATCACCAGCGCCCCAAACTGCAGCGAGGTAATGCCCCAAAAGCCTGCCGACTCGTCACGCTGCGCCCACAGCGCGGTCAGGAGCAGGCCCAGCGGCAACATTCCCATCAAGATGATCACCGGGATGCCACCCGGGATGCGAAAGGGCCGGTGCAAGTTCGGCTCGCGGATGCGCAAGACCACCAGAGAGATAAACTCCAGGCTTAGCACCGCGCCGTAGAGCAGCACATCGATCTCCACGAGGCGGCGAAAGCCCAGGCCCATGCATGCGGCGTACAGCGCAGCCGCAATCACGATGGCTCGAGTTGGTGCACCGCTGCGCGGATCTTGCCAGCCGATCCAGCGCGGCAGCAGACCATCTCGCGCCATCGCCATCGGCAGTCGTGAGTAAGACATCACCAGCACCGTAAACATCCCGAGCCCACACAGCGCGCCGCCAATCGCGATCGTAAGAGAGAGCACCGGACCCCCCAGACGCCCACCGACCTCAACCCAGGTGCCGGTATTCCAAGACTCTGGGGGAATGCCGCTTACCGTGGCAGCAAGCACCGGCAACACGTAGCACAACGACACTAGGACGATCGTCAGTAGCATCGCCCGTGGGTAGTTGCGCTGGGGCTGCTCAACCTCGGCGGCCACCGTCGAGGCATTGTCCCAGCCCATGTAGTTCCACATACACAAGAGCAGCCCCGACAGCCACAGCGCCTTGCCACCGTGCGCCCCGGAGGGCGGAGCCGCTTTTAGTAGCTCTAGCGCGCCTGCGAAGCTCACCGGCCCTTTGCCCATCAACGCCAGCATGACCAGGCCAATAAACGGCAGCAGCAGCGCGGAGCCCATCAGGATGCTTAGCAAGCCCACGACGCGGCTGCCGCGAATGTTCCACCACGCGCACACGACGATCATGGCGAGCCCCGCCAGCCAACCCGGTGCCCCAAAGCTAGTGTCCTGCAGCGCCGGAAAGAGCCGCCCCAGATAAGTCACGAGCAGCGTCGGATAAATGGCCATATCAAAGAGGCTCATCGCCAGTGCTAGCCACGCTTCTTGGACGCCCCAAAAAGGCCCCAGCGCGCGCCGCACCCAGGCGTAGTAGCCGCCTTCTTTGGGCAGAGAGCTGCCAAGCTCACCGACGAGTAGCGCAATCGGCAGGCTCCACAGCAGCGGCACCAGCAGCAGCAGCACCAGCGTCTGCGCATAGCCATTGGTCGCCACAATTTCTTCCAGGCCATACGGCCCGCCCGAGACGACAAAAAACGTAGCCGCCACCAGTGATAACAAGTTCAGCGCCGGACGCGAGCGCACCGCCGTCGCAGGCCGACCTTCTGGCGCCTCCTCGCCGGCTGCGCTTTCACCCAGCCGCACGCCATCGCCCCCCAAGCTCTGTCGATCAGCCTTGGCCCGCCGCCGCTCACCTGGAGAGCGCTGGGTCTTTGCTGGGCTGTTGCGCGGGGCTGCCGCCGACTCGGGGTGATTCATGCGTGTTTGTAAAGCGCAGTGTGAAACAGTCCGTCGGCCTCGTGCAAGCCCTGAATCTGTGACCTACCGACAGGTCCCCGGCTACGCGAAAACTCGCGCGGAAAAAGTCTGACTGCGCGCCCGCGCTACCGACGGTAAATGCCCAATTGCTCGCACATTCTCTGCGACCGCAGGAGAGCCCGTAAGCAGGCCCTAGAAAGTGGTAGTCTGAGAATCCGTGTCCGCAGCCTCATCCACCGCAAGTAACTCTGGTCCGCAGCCTAGCGGCAGCTATTTGGGGCTGCTGCGGCACAACCGCGACTTTCGACTGCTGTTTACAGCGGTGCTGATCAGCTTCGCGGGGGACTGGTTTTTGGCGGTGGCGCTGCTGGATCTGGTCTTGGAGATGACCGGCAAAGCCGCGCTGGCCGCGCTGATTAACCTGTGTACGAGCTTGCCGGTGTTTTTGGTCTCACCGTGGGCTGGCGCACTGGCAGATCGCATCGACCGACGGAAGCTAATGATCGGCATGGATCTGCTACGAGCCGGGGCTGCTCTGCTGCCGCTGCTGTCGACCCGCCCGCAGCTGCTGGTGTTTGCGTACTTGGGCACCATCATCATCTCTGTCGGCTCGGCTTATTTTGATCCAGCTGCCGACGCTGCGCTGCCAAACCTGGTCGCCCCCGAGGACTTGGGCCGCGCCAACGTCCTGCTTGGCTCTGCGTGGGGAACGATGATGGCCATCGGCTCAGCGCTGGGTGGCGTGGTGACCTTGTACCTGGGCCGCAACACCGCGTTTATGGTCGACGCTGCTAGCTTTGTTATCTCTGCGCTCTTGGTGATGCAGGTGCGCGCGCCCTTTGCCACCGCATCGACGCTGGCTCGAACTGCCACCTCACTGCGCGAGTCCATCGCCGAGACCCTTCGCTACACCCGTCAGTCGCCCAAAGTGCTGGCGCTGCTGCTTTCCAAGGGAGGCTATGCACTTGGCGCAGGCCTGGTCGCGCTGCTTGGCCTGTTTGGCACCAAGGTGTTTCATCGCGGACCCGACGGCATCTCGATGATGCTGATCGCTCGCGGAGTCGGTGCATTAAGCGGCCCGTTTCTGCTTGGCCTGCTTGTGGGTTACGGGCCTAAGCAGTACCGCGCCATCGCTTTCTGCGTCGGGCTGTTCGGCCTGGGCTATCTCGGTCTGGCCGCCAGCAGCTCCATCGCCTGGGGCATGCTCGCCGTCTCGATCGCCCACATGGGAGGAGGCGCGCAGTGGCAGGCCTCTACCTTCGGACTGCAGAACGAGGTGCCCGATCACCTACGCGGTCGCATCTTTGCCGCTGACTACGGACTATTGACGCTGATGCTCAGCATCTCGACCGGTAGCGCGGGACTGCTTGCCGATCGCTTCGGAGCCCGCCCCGTAACCACCGGCTTTGCAATGGTGGCCATTAGCTGGGCACTGATTTGGGGTCTATGGACCCGCCGCTTGTGGACCACGCCAGCACCGAAGCTAAGCGTCGTCTCGCAATCGACCCCGAGCCAGCAACTTTAACCCGCTGTCTTAGCGAGTAGGCGTAGCCGGTGTGGTCGCTGCCGGCAGAGACAGCGACGACCCCACTGCCCGGCCTTCCATCTGCGTCATCAGCTGATCAACCCGACTGGCGTCATCTACGCAGGCCATCACCCCGTCGACGTAGACGATCATCTTGCCGGGAAGCCCTGCCGCTGCACCGACAGCAATGCGAGGATGAAGCAGCGACGGATCGCACTTGGGCATGCCACTTAGCAGCGCCGCAGTTCCTTCAGAGCCCGCGCTTCCTCCCAGACCACAGCCGGAGACCCCCAAAAGCCCCACCCAGGCAAGCACGCTCACGGAGACGCTACGCAGCATCCGGCAAGTCAGCGAACTTGCGCGCCCGGACTGCTTTATCTGCTGGTACTGCATCGCCTGCTCCCGTGTGTTGTCTGACATCGCTTTGGCTCTTCATCCTTGCTGACTACTAAGAGGCCCCCGAACTAGCTGCCTGTTTATCTATGCTATCACCGTCGCGTAGACCAGCAAAGCCTGCGCGTAGAGCGCGTGCTCTTTTTATCGCGGCTGGCCCCAAGATGGAAGCGCGTGGTTCTCAACCGAGCAGCTCTCCCAGCTTTTCCCCGGCGCGCTCCAGATCGCCTTCGTACTTTAGGACCATGTTTAAGGTCTGCTCGCACAGCGCTCGATCGAGGTGGTCAGCCCCCAGAGCCATCAGGGCCCGCACCCACTCTAGGGTCTCTGAAACACTGGGGCTTTTCTTTAGATCCAGCTTTCGCAGGGCCTGCACCACTCGCACGACTTCTTGAATCAGCTGCTCTTGCGCGCCGGGTACGCGCACGCGAGCGATCGCTTGCTCACGCTCGGCATCCGGGAAGCCCACATTTAGATACAGGCACCGCCGCTTTAGCGCATCCGTCATCTCACGCGCGTTGTTCGAGGTCAGGATCACCAGGGGTATATGCCGCGCCCGCAGCGTGCCAAGCTCCGGGATCGAGACCTGAAAGTCCGACAGGACCTCGAGCAAGAACGCCTCAAACTCGGCTTCGGCGCGATCAACCTCGTCGATCAGTAGCACCACGCGCCTCGGCGAGCGCAGCGCCGCCAGCAGGGGTCGAGGCAGCAGGAACTGCTCGGAAAAAAACGCGTCCTCTTCCGCAGAAAGCCGCTTGACCGCCTCGGCAATGCCGCGCGCGCCGGCCAGTAGCTCACCGATCTTGTCGCGCAGGATCTGGGTATACAGAAGCTGCTTGGGATAAGCCCACTCATACAAGGCCTTGGCTTCGTCGAGGCCTTCGTAGCACTGCAGACGAATCAGCTCGGTGTCGAGCGACGCAGCCAGGACCTTGGCCAGCTCGGTCTTGCCACAACCGGCGGGACCTTCCACCAGCACCGGCTTTTGCAAGCGGTCGCCCAAAAAGATCGCGGTCGCGATGCGGCTATCGGCGATGTAGCCATGCCCGGCAAAGCTCTTGATGACCTGGGCCACGCTCTCAAAGCCCGGCTCGGCATTGGCTGCAGCGCGACCCGCAGGCACAGAGCTTGAGGCCGTAGCCGCACCAGCTGGCGCAGCCTCAGACCCACTGGTTGAACTTGGTACGCTGGGCGTACTCGGCAAGCTAGACATGCCCAGCAGAGTCGCACATTGCCCACCGATTCGCCACGGAAGCAGCGCCAGGCCTGTGTTATAAAATTGCCGTGCAAAACCAAGCCCTGCGTCGACAAGATGGCGCGCTGTATTGGGAAGGCGTGCGCCTGTCTGCTCTGCTGCAAGCAGGTCTAACGACTCCTTTTTATCTGTATAGCGAAGCCGAGCTGCAGCGAAATTGGCAGCGCTATGAAGCAGCCACAGCTGGCCTTGATGCCACGATTGGTTACGCGGTCAAAGCCAACAACAATCCCGTGCTGCTGACGCAGCTAGCCCGCTGGGGCGCAGGAGCTATCGTCGTCAGCGAGCACGAGCTTCGGCACGCGATACGCTGTGGCTTTCCGACCTCGCGCATGCTGCTACATGGCAACGGCAAGCGCCAAGTCGACCTCGATGCCGCCCTGGCCGCAGGCGTACGGCTCTCTGCAGATAGCGAGTTTGACCTTCAGCATATCGA
>JAGNNG010000422.1 GCA_017990795.1 Deltaproteobacteria bacterium | reverse complement strand
AGATGTGGATAATGCCGGTCATGAAAATCGCGCGCATCGTAAGTACAGGTCGATACGTTCCCAGCCGCCGCATGGACAACCACGAGGTCGGCCAGCGCGTCGGCGAGCCCGTAGACGAGTGGCTGCAAAAAAACGTCGGCATCAAAGCCCGGCACGTGATGGCCGACGATGAGGTGACCTCGGACCTGGTCCAGCACGCGGCGACGCAGGCACTGACTCGCGCAGGACTGACGGCCAGCGACCTGGACCTAATCATTGTTGCAACCGATACGCCGGACTACCTGTCACCGGCTACAGCGACGGTGGTACAGCACAAGCTGGGCGCGGTGAACGCTGGCACCTTCGATGTAAATGCCGCGTGTGCAGGCTGGGTGTCCGCGCTGGATCTGGCCGCGCGCTACATCGCCACCGATAGCGACTACCGTCACATCCTGGTCGCCGGTGGGTACGGCATGACGCGCTACATCGACTGGAAAGACAAGCACACCGCAACCCTGTTTGCCGACGGTGCAGGCGCAGTGATCTTGGGGGCTGGAGACGCGCCTGGGCACCTTGGCGGCAAGCTCCTGGCGCATGGCGCGTACCACGATGCGCTGGGCATTTACGCGGGAGGCACCTCGCGACCGGCGACTGCGCAGAACGTCGCAGAGTTTGGGCCACCGACGGTGCGCTTCGTCAAAAAGTTCCCGCGCACATTTAACACCGACCACTGGCCACCGCTGCTCGACAAGGTGCTGGCCAAGGCACAGCTGGGACGCAAAGACGTCGACTTGTACATCTTTACCCAGCTAAACCTGCGGACCGTGGAAGCGATGATGCAAATCCTCGACCTTCCGATGGAGCGCACGCACTGCATCATGGACAAGTGGGGCTACACCGGCTCGGCGTGTATTCCGATGGCGCTGGATGATGTCGTCACCAGTCGCGGCATCAAGCCCGGTCAGACGGTGATGTTTTGTGCCAGCGGCGGAGGTCTGGCGATGGCCGCAAGCCTGTGGCGCTGGACCTGAGAAGGACCGCTCTCTAGCCGACTACGCTTGACACTGCGCAGTCCTCGGCTAGCTCAATCAGGGCTGCACCGGACCAGATCCCTCCGTCGGACAAGCGTTGTACTAGCGGTGCTGGTAGCGCCGACCTTCCCAGATACGCGCCAGCCAGCGCGCCGACCATCGCAGCGACTCCACCGACCTCGCCACCGACAGAAATTGCCGTTCCTAGCGCCTGTCGAAAGTCGGTTGGGCTGCGCAAGAAGCTATACAGCGTCCACAACACACTAGCGACGACATACGAGGAGATACCGCTCCACTCCGCGTGGTCGGCAGCGCTTAGCTCTGGACGGTATCCAGGGCAGAGGCCAGCCTTTACCAAGAACAGCGCCGCCGCATCAGGCGAGAGCGTGACCCAGGCCGACAGCTGATAGATATCAAACGCTACCGTCTGATCGACCGTACCGACCCACTCACTGAGCTGCGCCAGAAACGGCTCAATCGCAAGAGGGTGCGATTTTTGGCTGAGCAGCAACGACACCGCGCCCGCAATCGCCACTGCGCCCGCGGCACAGCGCACATCTTGGTGAGTCATCAGCGACTGCTCACGGGCCGCTTTGATCATCGTCTGCGGATCGTCTCGGAAAAACAGGCCCAGCGGAGCTGCTCGTAGCGCGCTGCCGCAGCTTGCAGATGGCGACGGCATTCCAGCTTCGGACCAAGGCGTACCTTGGGCCAGCCGCGCAATCGCCTCCTGCGTTGCTCGACCACAGCTAGGCAGCTGCTCAGCATTCAGCAGCGCCACCATGCGAGAGACGTAGTCGCTGGCCACCCAGCGCTGGTGCGTGCGCAGGCTCAACAGTAGCTCTCGCGTCAGACGAGCATTGGCAGAGTAGACCAGCGGCATCGCAGCATCGCCGCCACCCGTGAAAAAGCTGTCGGTCAGCTGCTCGGCAACGTAGCCTGCACAGTCTTTGGGACTTTGCCCCACCCAAGGTGCAGCCAAGGCATCGCCAAGACAGTGACCGACCAAGCAACCGCTAAACTGTTCCTTCACTGGCACCATGCCGCACCGATTCTGGGTTTGCACGACAGACGAGCAGCTAAGAACGCCGCCACTGCGGGCGACGATTCCATCAAACGGACCCAAGTGGAATATGGGGGAATATCCCCACCCGAGCCGTCGCGTCACACGGCGCGGTCCGGCGGTGGGGATACAGGTGGATTAAGCAGGAGCGAGCGATAAACCAACAACAGCTAGCGACTGTTACTAACGCAGGATTTTCGCCACGTCATTCCAGGAAATCGTCACGGTGATGGGATCGCCCTCTTTGCTCACGGTGGTCGGCGAGATTGCGACACCGGTCAAGATCACCGGCAGCGCCGCGGCCATGTCGGACGCCACCGCCATGTCAGGAAGCGGAGGCATTCCACCGTCGGGAGAAGCGCTGCCTGGCACATTAAACGTCGCGGCATTTACCGGCGTCGGGGCTGCAATCCCAGGACCGGCCAGGCTGAACTTTCCAGCGGCGATGCTGCCCCGGGCCTCATTGCCCGCGTTGTCGCGCACCAGGTCCGGATAGGCAAACCACACACCCGACGGAGCATCAGAGGGCAAAGTCACGCTGCCGTACAAAAACTCGCCCCCACTGACCGTGGTCGAGAGCAGGTTGGGCATCTCCAGCGTCCCGAGGTTGACCTTGACCTTTTGCATCGTGGGCAGCGCCTTGTCGTCACTTAACTTCAGCGCCAAGTTCACCTGCGTGCAGCGACCGGCCACGGCTGGGGTAGCCTCCATGCTTACGGCTTGCGGCGCGGTCTTGTCAGCGTCGACATTTAGGCCCACGTCCACCGTTGCGACCGGGATCGTCGTCGGCATAAAGACGCCGGTGCGCATGTCGTAGACCTTGTAAGTGGCATCGGCGGCCATCTGACGGCGAATCTGCCAGGTGCGATTGCCACTCTTTAGCAGCACCTCGCCTTCTACGTAGTACTTCGTCGGCTCAAGGGTCGGCGGGATGCGGAAAGACACCGAGCCCGAGCCGCCCATGAGCGACGGCTTGGCCGG
>JAGNNG010000421.1 GCA_017990795.1 Deltaproteobacteria bacterium | reverse complement strand
GCCTACCGCATCCAGGACTGAAGTACTTCGGGCTACTTTTGTACCTGGGCGTGGTGCTGCGGCTGATTCCGACGTACTCGATGCTGCACTATCACAGTCGCGGGCTGCCGGTGCTCAACTGGCTTTTGTACAGCTACGGCGTGCCCTGTCTGAGCTTCCTGGTCGGTGCCGCTGGTCTACGCAGGACCGAGGCGGCGCAGGCCGCAGCCCGCAAGGACGTAGCCGCTTTGAGCGTGGGCAAGTACTCCTGGGCCGCGGTGATTTACTACGTTGGGCTGGTTGAGATCTTTGTGCTTATCAACCTGCTGATTGCCGATGCTTTCTCGCCGGGCACTTATGCAGAGCTGTGGCTGGTTCGCAGCCAGGCGCGTGACCTGACTCGCTCGACGGTGTGGGGAGTGTATGCCTTGATCTTGCTGATCATCGGCATGCGCCAAGACAGCCGCATGCAGCGCTTCTTTTCGCTGGGCGTGATGCTGCTGACCATCGCCAAAGTGTTCTTGTACGACCTGTCAAACGTCGGCGGCATCTACCGGCCTCTGTCGTTTCTGGGTCTGGCGGTGTCGCTGATTCTGGTGTCGCTGCTGTATCAGCGCTTTGTCTTTCAGACCGAGGCTCGTCGGCGTCCGGCTAGCCCTTTGCCACCGTCTGCTGCCACCGGGCACGGCCCACCTGGAGCCTGAGCCATGAAGACCCAGACCGTTGTGTTTGCCGCGTGGGCGGTGGCGGCTTTCGCTGCTGCTTCGTCGAGCCCAGCCGCTAGTGTGGCCGCAGCTGCCGCCACGCAGGCTGTCGAGCTGACCTCTGACCAAGCCCATCGTGCCTTTCCTGCGCGCTATCCGGTGACGCTGGGCGCCGGGGCTGCGAAAAGCGGGCTGGTCGCCGTCGCTTTGCCCGGTGAGCTACGTCGACCGCTGGAGCCGCCCTATCGCGATCTGCGCCTGGTTCGCAAGAGCAGTCAGGGCGATCAAGACGTGCCTTTTTGGGTCGATGAGGCGCCGACTACAGCGGCATCGTTGGTGTGGCGCGGGGCAGCGCGGGATGTGCAGCGTGATCCGGTGGCGCAGCGCTCGGTGTGGCAGCTGGAGCTTGGTCAGAGCCGCTCTTTTGATGAGCTGACGCTGGTGCTTGAGAACACGGATGGCAGCGCTGTGGCCAAGCCACTTACCATCGAAGCTGCGAGCGAGCGCGGCGGCCCCTTTCGTCCTCTTGGTGACGCCGTGGTCGCGCTGGATCGTCCGTGTCAGCCTACGAGTAAGCCGGGGACCACAACTTGTCGCTTGCAGCGTCTGAGCTGGCGCTGGGAGCAGCTGCAGTCGGCGCTGGTCTTGCGACTGACGGCAGATGACAAGCAGTCGGCGCTGCTACCGCTGCAAGAGGTGCTGCTTCAGCGCTCGCTGCAACCCGACGGGCGGCTGTGGACGCGCGAGGTGGCGCTGGCTCCGCTGCCAGACGACGTGACGACCTCGCCGTCGCGCAAGCATCTCGAGCCGCCGCCGCCGGTTCATCGCTATCGCCTACTTAGCGCGCCGGATTCATCGCTGACGCAGCTGACCTTGCAGCTGTCGCAGCGCGCGTTTGTGTATGGCGCGCGACTGTTGGAACTGCCGCGGTCGTCCACTGGCACAGAGCCCCGGCTGAGTGATGGCATCGAGCTTGCCCATGGCGTCCTGTTTCGGCTGCCGCCGGGGGTGATGGCAGAGCGGGCAAAACCGGCGGTGACTCGTCCGGCGGATTCGGCGCTGCCGGTGGAGGAGCTAAGCCTGACGCTGAGCAAGCCGCCGCACGGGGGCACGCTGGTGCTGGAGCTGCAGGATTATTCGGCTGCAGAAGTGCCAGCGGTGACGCCGCAAGCTGTGATGGTCGAGGGCAGTGGGCCGCGGCTTTTGTTTATGCGCGACGAGGCGCAGGCCGGAGCCGAACAGTACACGCTGTACGCGGGCAGCGCGACGGTGCGAGCGCCGCTGCATGATCACAAACCACTGCGTGAAGCGCTGGCGAAAAATGGCGCACTGAGCATCGCCAGCTTGGGCGCAAAGGCGGGCAATCCCCGCTATCAGCCGGCGCCGCCGATGTCCTTTGTACCGACGCAAGGGGCACCGCTAGAGGTGCTGGGCTTTCGGCTGCAGCGCGCCCTGGTGATCGACGGTGCCGAGGACATCTACGCGGCGGAACTGCAGCCGCTGGACCTGGGGCTGCTGCGCTCGGACCTGGGGGATGTGCGCATTGTGGACGCGCAGGACCGCCAGGTGCCGTATGTCATGGAGCGCGACGGTGCCGTCACCTTGGCAACGCTGGATTGGCGAGCCGACAGCGATCCGGGGGCGCGCAAGACTCGCTACACGCTGCGGCTTCTGTACAACGGGCGGGCGCTGCCGATTCCATACGGTCAGCTAGAGCTGCAGATGAAAGAGACTTTTTACGATCGTGCGGCGCGCCTGTATGCACGGGCCGAGCTGGAGGCTCCAGAGCGAGACTTGTGGCGAGGGCGGCTGACGCGGGGCGGGGAGGGCACGCCGGCGGTACATCGCTTGCCGCTCGACTGGAGCCAGCGTGGCGAGCTGGTGCTGGAGCTGCAAGATGACGACAACCCGCCACTGACGCTGCAGGAGGCTCGCGGCCTGTTGCCGGCACCACGACTGATCTTCAAGATGACGCCTGGCAGCGGCTACAGGATGCTGCTCGGCAATGCGCAGCTGTCGTCGCCGCACTATGACTTGGAGGCACTTCGCGGAGCGATCTTGGACTATGCCGCGCTGCCTGCTCGGCTGGGGCCGCTGGTGCCAAATCCGGCATTTCGTCCGACGGCAGTAGACTACTTGCGCAACGCTCCGCCGACGATCTTGCTGTGGAGCGCGCTGGGCTTGGCCATGGTGGTGCTGCTGGTATTGACGGTGCGGCTGTTGGCCAAGGATGAAGTGTCGTCGACGGATGGTGGCTAGGGCGGTGTTGGCTAGTCTTGCCGTCGGCGACACTGAGCAGACGCTGTAGCGGGTTAGACAGCGCTCGGGCATACAGCTGCATCACCAATGTGGTGAGCGGCTGCGGATGCTGACGA
>JAGNNG010000420.1 GCA_017990795.1 Deltaproteobacteria bacterium | reverse complement strand
GCGATTTGGCAGTGCATGCAAGGCGACAAAAAGAGGCGCGCGGGGACGCTGCGCTTTGTGCTATTAACTGCGCCCGGTGCGCTCCAAATCCACGACTTTGTCGACGAGAAATCTGTCTTGGCGGCCCTGGCAACAATCCTGCCAGCGGTCACAGTCAGCGACGACATCCCAGTGTCACATCATGCACAGTGACCCTCGGCTGCAGCCCGGACAGCGTCTGCTGATCCGGCTCAGCGCGTGCCGAGGGTCCAAGTCACACCTGCGCTTGCGACCTGCTTGTACTTCGCCTGCTGGTGGGCTGCCGCTTGCCATCTCGCCTGCGACTCCGTTGACGCAAAACCGCCGCGAGCTGCGTCATACCGACGTGCGCAAATCGCGCCGCCGGAGCCAGGCCCGCCCACCGTCGCACGACTGGGCTCCCCTTTTTATGCTCCCAAGGAAAGTTGGATGATTGTCACCGCATCACCATCCGCCGACGTTGCGCAGCTCCAGCGGGCGCTGATTGAAAAAGGCCTGTGGGTTCGCCGCCTGACCACCCACGGCGGAGGGCCGACCTTGCTGCAGGTGGAAGCGTACTCGGCGCACCTGAGCGGCGAAGACCTGCTGCTGGTTCCGGGCGTCCAGTCGGTCTCGGCGGCACCGTCGGATCATCCCCTGGTAGACAAGCAGGCCCAAGTCGTCCACGTCGGTGGCGTGGCCATTGGCGTCGGCGCTGCCCCAGTCTTCATGGCCGGCCCTTGCAGCGTCGAGTCCGAAGAGCAGATTCACCGCCTGGCCGCACAACTGGCAGCGATAGGCGTGCGCTTCCTGCGCGGCGGCGCGTACAAACCTCGGACCTCGCCATACTCGTTTCAAGGACAAGGCGAGGTGGCGCTGCGCTGGCTGCATGAAGCCGCGACCAAAAACGGCCTGCTGGTCGTCACCGAGCTAATGGGCGCAGAGGAAGCAACCGTCGTCGCTGAGCACACCGATCTAGTGCAGATCGGCTCGCGCAACATGGCCAACTATTCGCTGCTGCGCACCATCGCGCGACTGCACAGGCCGGTGCTGCTAAAACGCGGCATGGCAGCGACGGTGGAAGAGTGGCTCTCCGCAGGTGAGTACTGTCTGCTCCACGGGGCCGCATCGGTGATCTTTTGCGAGCGCGGCATTCGTGGCTTTGATGGCAGCACTCGTAACCTGCTGGATCTGTCGGCGGTGGCGCTGCTGGCCCACGTTCATCGTCAGCCGGTGCTGGTTGATCCGTCGCATGCCGTGGGTCGGCGCGATCTGATCCCGGCCTTGTCACGGGCGGCGCTGGCTGCAGGGGCGGCGGGACTGCTGATCGAAGTACACGATACGCCAGGCTGCGCGCTTAGCGACGGTCCGCAGGCGCTGCTTCCGACGCAGTTACAGGCGCTGATCCAGTCTTGTGTCGCCGTAACTGGGGCGACCCACACGGTGCCGTAGGTGACCGCTGACGGTAAAGCGCCGCCGCCGCGCCCGATCACGGCGCCGCTCACGTCGGCTCGACTGCTGCAGTTTGTGGCCGATGCGCTGGCCGACTTTCGCAGTGGCTTGCTAAACACAGCGACGGGCGAGCGAGCAGACGGCGTGTTCTTGACGGTGCCCGCCCCCCTGCTACCGCCTGAGCAAGTCTTTGCAGCACTCAAAACCCAGCCTGCCGTATTTTACGGGGCCCCAAGACAGCCCGTGCTGGTCGGTCTGGGCGACGCGCACCTAGTTCGTCGTCCCTGGCCAGCGCAGCTGCCACAACTGGCGCGACGTGCATTTCTGGGACTCAGCTCTGGCACCGCACGCTGGCTGGGCGCCCAGGCGTTCTCGGAGCCGCCGGGCACCACGACGCAGCCGCCCTGGCACGAACTCCCGTCGAGTCAGTTTGTGCTGCCGCGCTTTTTATACGAGCGCTCTGTCGCTGCTGCGGCCTGGCACATCGCCTGGGTACCGGACCCAAACACCGCAGACTACGCGGCAGAGCAGGAGGCAATCCTGACGCAGCTGCAGCAGCTATTTTTGCTGCCAGTGCAGCCGATCTCGACGGAAGAACCTGCGCTAACGCCACTGCGCAGTGAGCACTTGCCGCTGACCGACTGGACCACGCTGCTGCAGCAGATTGCGGACGAAATTGCCGCCGGTCGACTGCAAAAAGTCGTCGCTGCGCGCCAGAGCGTGCTGCACTTTGCCACCCCGCTGCGCCCCGAGGTAGTGCTGGCGCGCCTGCTCCAGCAGCAGCCGCAAGCCACCCGCTTTGCTCTCCGTCGCGGTCAGTCGACGTTTTTGGGCGCCACGCCGGAGCGACTGCTGCGCAAGACCCAGCTGCAGGTCCAGACCGAGGCGCTCGCGGGCTCTTTGCCTCGCAATGGACTTACGCCGGAAAGTCCCGAGCAGCTAACTGACCTGACCGTGCAGCTGCAAGCCAGCGTCAAAGATCGACACGAGCACGCGCTGGTGGTGCAAGCGATTGCACACGCGCTGCAGCCGTACTGCCAGACCCTTTCGGTGCCTGATTTACCGACGGTGCGCGTCCTTCCGCACCTGCTGCACCTGCTAACGCCGATTGAGGCCACGCTGCGCCAGCCTACGCACCTTTTGCAGCTGATGGACGCGCTGCATCCGACGCCAGCAGTCGGTGGCACCCCGCAGCACGCAGCCGTGCAGTTTATTGCCCAGCACGAGCCGGCGCCCCGTGGCCTGTACGCGGGACCTGTCGGCTACTTTGACGAGCATGGTGACGGTGAACTGATGGTCGCAATCCGCTCGGCTCTGCTGCAAGAGCAGGTCGCGTATCTGTTCGCTGGGGCTGGCATCGTCTCCGGCTCGCAGGCCGCAGCGGAGTACACCGAGACTGCGCAGAAGCAACAGGTGATGCTCGCTGCCTTGGGAGTCGCGCAATGACCGTTGCTACGCTGCAGCAGCAGTGGATGCGCCTACTGTTTGACAGCCTTGCAGCAGCCGGAGTCACCGACGTGGTGTGCAGTCCGGGCTCGCGCTCGACACCGCTGCTATGGGCGGCTCATGCGCACGGCGGCTTGCGGCTGTGGGACATCATCGACGAGCGAGC
>JAGNNG010000419.1 GCA_017990795.1 Deltaproteobacteria bacterium | reverse complement strand
GTGCGCACCGACGGTGAAGCTGCAGGTCGGGTGACCCGCGTCGGTAAAAAAGCCGTGCCGACCGAGGCTGCACACGGTGAGTTTATTGGGCTCTGGCGCGCCTCCGCGAGTGCTGCCGTGGCGCTGCGGGCACTCTTTCAGCGTCGCTGGCAAGAGCTGGGTCCGGATGCTCCATACGGGCGGGCGCCACGGCTGCAGGTCGCTTATCTGACCGACCTTCTGAATGACCTGATTGAGCAGGACTTTCCGATTCACTCGGTAGACATCGCGCGCCCCGCTTCTTGGCGAGAGATTGACACGGTGCAAGACTTCGAGCGTGCCGCCGACGTCGTGACGTGGTAGCCCGCGCCCGATGATGCCTTTTGCGGGCAACTGGCGTGCTGCTCCAAGGCTACTTTTTGAAAGAAGGCCGAAATGAGAGTCCTCATCGCAGATGCTTTTAGTGAGTCGCACCTAGCCGGCTTTCAGCGCTTGGGCTTAGAGGTCGACTATCGCCCTCAGCTCTCTGCTGCGGAGCTGCCGCAGGCCATTTTAGGCGTCAACATCTTGATCGTGCGCAGCAAGCAGGTCAGTGCGGCTGCCATCGACGCAGGCACGGCACTGGGCCTGATCGTGCGAGCAGGCGCAGGCGTCAACACCATCGACATCAAGGCGGCCAGCGCGCGCGGCGTCTTTGTCACCAACTGCCCCGGCCAAAACGCCATCGCCGTGGCAGAGCTAACGATGGGCCTGCTGCTAGCGATGGACCGACGCATTCCCGACCAGGTTGCCGACTTGCGCGCCGGTCGCTGGAACAAAAAGGAATACAGCAAGGCGGCGGGTCTGCACGGGCGCACGCTGGGCGTCATTGGCACGGGCGCGATCGGTCAGGCTGTGATTTCTCGGGCGCGTGCGTTTGGGATGCAGGTGGTCGCATGGTCTCGGTCGCTGACCAGCGAGCGGGCGGCAGCGCTGCAGGTGACGCGCGCAGAGACCGTCGCTTCGCTGTGCGCTCAAAGTGATGCCGTGACCATCCACGTTGCCTACGCCGACGGCACGCTTGGGCTGGTTGGTGAGGCGGCACTGTCGCGGATGCGGCCTAAAGCGATTCTCATCAATACCTCGCGGGCAGAGGTCTTGGACACCTCGGCGGTGCGCAAGGCGATTGCTGACAAGGGACTGCGCGTCGCACTGGACGTCTTTGACCGCGAGCCCGAGAAAGCCGAAGGCGCGTTTACCGACGACATCGTGCAGCTGCCCGGCGTGCTCGGCAGTCACCACATCGGGGCTTCCACCGAGCAAGCTCAGAGCGCCATTGCGGATGAGACGCTGCGCATCGTCGCCGACTATGTCCAGAGCGGTGAGGTTCACAACTGCGTCAACATCCTGCCGCCCTCTAAGACGCCAGCCCGGGCAGAGCTGGTGGTTCGTCATCACGACAAAGTTGGCGTGCTCGCCGAGGTGCTGGGCGCGATTCGTCGGCACAACATCAACGTCGAGACGATGCAAAACACCATCTTCCAAGGTGCTCGGGCTGCCTGCGCGCGTATCCGTCTGGGCACGCGTCCGTCCGCTGAGCTGCTGGCCGAGATCCGCAGCCGCGTCGAAGAAGTCATTCACGTCGACGTCATCGAGCTACCCGAGCAGAGCCACCACGGAGCCCTGTGAACACTTCTGTTAATAGCGAATTTCCAGGCGTCGTCGCGACGCAGACGGTCGTACTACCGACACTAACCGTGTCACAGCGGGCGGCGCAGCGACTGCGGCAAGGACTGCCGCTGGTATCGCGGTCTGAGATCGTGGCTCCGCCGCAGGGGACGGGGGATGTCGCGATTGCGCTCGATCCGCGGGGGCAGCGGCTGGGCAGCGTGTTATGGTGCGCCCAAGGGCCGATTGCCGCCCGATTCTTATCGTCGCAGTGCCAGCCCCTCGATGAGTCGCTGCTGCGCGAGCGAATCCTTGCCGCCGACCGTCGTCGTCGCGCGCTGTATCACGATGCCAACCCCACCCGCGACGCCTATCGAGTGGTCCACGGCGAGGCCGATCAGCTGCCCGGCTTGTTTGTGGATCGTTATGCGGATGCGGCGGTCATTCAGACCGCGACCCAGGCGATGGAGGCACGCAAGCCGCTGCTGGTAAAGGTGTTGCAGGCAGTGCTGGGCGTACGCACGGTGGTCATTCGCGACGACGGCAGTGCCCGCGATTTGGAGCAGCTGCCGCGTAGCAAGTTTGTGGCGCTGGGAGGGCCGCAGGCGATGGTGCGCTTCCATGACGCTGGGAGCCAGATGGCCGCTGACCTGCTGCTGGATCGCAAGACCGGTAGCTTCCTAGATCAGCAGGAAAATCACGCCTTGGCAGCAGACTACGCCCGACGGCTGGCTCCTTTAGGACGAGGGCTGGACTGCTTTACCTATCACGGTGGCTTTGCGCTGGCGTTGGCGCAAGCGGGCCTGACGGTCATGGCGTGTGATGAAGACCCGCAGGCGATCTTGCGAGCCCGCGAAAACGCAGCGCTAACCGGCTGCCGCGTGGACTTTCGGGTCCACAATGCCTTCGACCTCCTGCGGTCGTTAGAGGCTGCCGGCGAAAAGTTCGACGTGGTGGTGGTGGACCCGCCAGCGCTGGCCAAGCGCGGACCTCGCGATGCTGGCTCTCATCAGGCGGCGATGCGCGCGTACAAAGAGCTAAACCTGCGTGCGCTGCGGCTGCTGCGGGCGGGCGGTGTGCTGGTGTCTTGCAGCTGCTCGGGGCGGGTTAGCGCGCTGGAGTTTGGCTTGATGCTGGAGGCGGCGGCACTCGACGTCGGGCGGCCCGTGCAGATCCTAGAGCGGCGGGGCGCCGGTCGCGACCACCCCGTGCTGTGCGGGATGCCCGAGACCGAGTACCTAAAGTGCTGGGTGTTGCAGGTTCTGACGTAGCGGAGGCACGCAGGGAAGGTGGAGCGCAGTAGTTTCTGGATGGGAACGGGCTACGCCTGGGGGGGCGTCGTGCTTGCCGGTCCTGTCTTTTGTCGCAGGGCTTCATATAGGAGCACCGCTCCGGCCACGGACACATTCAGCGATGCACCGTGTAGACCGTAGGCCAT
>JAGNNG010000418.1 GCA_017990795.1 Deltaproteobacteria bacterium | reverse complement strand
GACCGCTGCCTCTTCGGCATCCGCTTCGGTGTCCCAAGCCGACAGCATCACCAGCGCAGGCAGAGCCTCTCCGTCTTGGGTGTAGGCAACCAAGCGATCGCCGCCCCAGCCCGCTGCCGCTTGCGCGCCCGCTGCCTCGCCACTGCGCCCCGAGAACCAGACCTTGTAAATCAGCTCCCCAAGCACGTCTTTGCGCACTTCCTTGCGCGCTTCCATCGACGGCAGCGGGGCAGCCGTAATGCGCACCGGCTGCTCATGCTGCACAAACTTTTCGGGGTGCAAGACCTGCTCGGTTGACTCGGGCGGACTGCGAAACAGCTCATCGACGCGGCTCCACGGCCCAGTGCCGCGATGCGCCGAGACGAACTCCAGACCGGCGACATAGGGAAACATCAGCGACTCGCGCAGGATGACTGGGGCGCGCTGCAGCGACGGCGATGTACTCATGATCATCTGCATCATCGGCTTGCCCAGCTTGGCCACCATCTGCGGCATCTTGGCGGGATCGGTCCCGGCCTGGCGGGTCGAAAACTCCAGCATCAGCGCGACGCCATCCCCCTCGGCCACCGCCGAGCGCGCCAGCAGCCGATCGCCATTGTCCTTTTGCGGCAGCAGGAACTGGCGGAGGTCAAAGTGCTGGTCCTGCAGCGCATGCTCGATCTCATGGGCCAGCGCTGGGCGCTGAAAGTCGAGCGGCAGCCAGTCGGCGATGTACAGCGTGCGCACGCGCGGCTCGTAAAAGCCCGCCACTTGCTCGGTCAGCAGGTCAAAGATCAGCTTTTCGTAGTCGGCGTTCTCGGGCAAAAGACCCAGGCGCTTGAGCACTCCGGCCTCGATGCGCAGCTCCTCGGGCGTCACATCCTGGGCCGAACGCTCGCGCAGCTTGGCGCCAATCTCGGCGCGACTGAGCACCCCCCGCATCACCGTCGTCTTAGCCGACAGACCCCGCAGCGAGACCACGGTGCGCGTTATGTCATCCGCCGCCCCCAGCAGCGCCCGATGCGCCGAGCCACTACCAGCCCCCGAACCGGCCCGTCCGGGCTCCTCAGCTCGACTCACAGCAGGTTCTATTAACAACGATGTCAATAACCCCAGAGTCGCCGCTCCGTTGAGCCACACGCGTCTCTTACGACTAAGGCCCGATGCTTGGGAAAGCGCGGTGGGCCGCACAGCCTGCTCGGGCTGCTGCTGCATGAGGTCGGTCTGCGAGAAGGAACATGCTGGGTTAGGTTGGGTAGGTTTCAACATTGTGAGCCGTTTCCAGAGTTTACCTGAAAAAGCGCCGACGCCACCAAACCTCATCGCCGGTACTGCGACGCGGCAAGACAACCTCGGTCTGCGCGAGGCCTGTATGCTGGGCGCGATGGTTCCCAATCTTCATCCTAAAGCGGGCCTGTCTGCAGCCCCTCAGCCGACGCCGGCCAGCAACGGCGGTACGCGCCCGCTTCGGGTTGCGATCGTCAGTGAGTATTACTACCCCGACCTTGGCGGCATGCCCGAGCACGTGCATCACTTGGCACGCAGCCTGTCTGCGCGCGGTCACTCGGTGGTAGTGGTGACCACGCGCTTTGACGGACACGTCGAGCCCATGCCGGGCACGAGCACGTACGAGGTGGTACGAATTGGCCGCGCCTGTCCGCCGCTAATTACCAACGGCTCGGTGTCACGCGCGGCGATCGGCTGGCGACTGGGCGCACAAATCCAGCGCCTGTTTACCGAGCGCAACTTCGACGTCATCCACGTTCATGCGCCGCTCTTTCCGACCTTGGCGCTGCTGGCGATTCGTTATGCACCACCGACGGCAAAGCTGATCGGAACGCTGCATACTCACCTGACCGACTCGACGCTGCTGCGCTGGTTTCGACGACCTCTGCAGCGCTACTTAAATGCGCTGGATGCCATCGTTGCGGTAAGTCCCAGCGCCATCGACTGTCTGCGTCGCCTGGGCTTTGAGCTAGAAGCAGCGGTGATCGGCAACGGCATCGACCTGGACTACTGGCAAAGCGGTCGTCCGTTGACGCAGTTCCTCGACGGTAGACCCAATCTGCTGGTGCAAGCTCGGCTGGAGCCGCGCAACCACATCGGCACGATCTTGGCCGCGCTGCGACAGCTACAACAGGGCGCTTTTCCCGAGGGTCAGCTGCCACGGCTGCTGGTACTAGGCGAGGGTCCGCTGCACGCATCCCTGCAGGCACAGAGTCACGGTCTACCGGTCCACTTTGCAGGCAGCGTCCTTGGTGGTCGCGCCGACTTTGCAGCTACCAGCGCAGCTTTTTGCTTTTCGGCAGCCATCGCTTCGCACCCGATGTCCTTGATGGAAGGCATGGCCGCGGGTCGCCCAGTGCTCTGTCATCAGATCGCGGGCGTGCCTGAGCTGGTCACAGACGGTGTGGAGGGGTTTGTCCTGCCGCTTAACGACGCAGCTAGCTACGCCGCTGCGCTATCCCACCTTCTGCGCGATGACGAGCTACGCTGCCGCATGGGAGCCGCTGCTCGCCGTCGCGTTGCAGAGTTTGCATGGCCCAAAATCACCCACCAGCTGGAAGATCTTTACTACCGCACCAAAGCTCGCAACTCAGGCGGCCTAAGCTCGCGCTTTTAGCGGCTGCGCTGTGTCGATGGCTAGGAAGATCGCTACTCGGCGCCGGGGGCGAACTGGCCATTTTGGAACGTCAGCCCGTTGCGCTTGCACAGCTCTTCGAGCATCAGCTTGTGATCCATAGCCGTCAGGTTGGTATACGAGCGGTTGGCCATGGCAACGTCGCGCACGCTGCAAGCAGCCGAACCCAAAAAGCGCCACGCCCGCTCGGCATCTGCACCACCACCTTTGGTCGCCTGCAGCGCCAGATCGATGGCCCGGGGTCGATCACCACTCACGTAAGCGTTTTGCGCCTCTCGGAGCAGTTCGTCCCCGGTCTTGGCTTTCGGGGCAGGGTTCGCACTGGGGTCACCTGCTGTTGCGGGTGCGGGCGACGTCGGAACAGACGGGCGCGCCCCTGGATCGCTGCCTCCGCTGGTGACAGCCTCAGACTTTTGCCCAGGTTTTACAGGCTGGGCGTCGGTGC
>JAGNNG010000416.1 GCA_017990795.1 Deltaproteobacteria bacterium | reverse complement strand
AAACGTAGCGAGCAGGCCTGTTGAGCGTGGCGCCCGCCCGGAGCAGCCTGCTGGCTGTGAGGACGGACGACGCGTTCAACGGGACGCACAGTAGTTTGTGAGATGACTTCTAGGAGGACTGGCTGGTGTAGGCGTGCCAGGGCTTGGCTTCCAGGTCGGCTAGGGTGCAGCTTGATAGCGCCCAGACTACGGCGCGGGCCAGCTCTAGGTCGGTAAATAGCGGGATCTCTAGGTCGGCGGCAGCGCGGCGTAAGCGGAAGCCATCAGGGCGGCCCGCTTCGTCGTAGGTGCGCGGCAGGTTGACTACGAAGTCGACCGCACCGCTGCGCAAAAGCCCAATCGCCGTCGAGGTCGCGCCGCCTTCGCCCTTGTCGACACTGGTACACGGAATCCCTTCGGCCTGCAGAATATCGGCGGTGCCCGAGGTCGCATAAAGCGCAAGTCCCAGCTGATGCAGCGCGCGCGCTTCGTCGGTAAAGCGGTACTTGTCGCCCACCGGACCCAGCGACAACAGTGCCCCACGCTGCGGCACCCGGAACCCGGTTGAGAGCAGCGCTTTGTACAGCGCCTCGTGACGCGTGCGACCCAGGCAGCCGACCTCGCCGGTGGATGCCATCTCGACACCCAGCACCGGATCCGCGCCCGACAGCCGCCGAAACGAGAACATCGGCGACTTGATCGCGACATATGGCAGATCCAGCGGGTCGACCGGAAGGCCCAGATCAGGCGTCGCGCCCAGCATCAGCCGCGCCGCTGTGCGCACCAGCTTGCGACCCAGCACTTTCTCGACAAACGGCAGGCTCCGAGACGCGCGCAGGTTGCACTCAATCACCTTCACTTCGTCGCCCTGCGCAAGCAGCTGCACGTTAAACGGACCGGTGACCGCCAGCGCCTGCGCCAGCTTGGCCGCGATGCGTCGCACGGCTTGCAGCGTGCCCACAGTCAAACCCAGCGGCGGCAGCATCAGGGTCGCATCGCCCGAGTGAACCCCGGCATCCTCGATGTGCTCGCTGATCGCCCACGCTAGGATTTGACCACCGCTGGCAATGGCGTCGACCTCGATCTCACGCGCGTGGCGCAGGAACTTGGTGATGACCACCGGGTGCGCAGGCGAGACTTCGGCGGCCCCGGCCAGGTAGCGACGCAGCTCGGGCGCGCTGTGAGCGACGCGCATCGCCGCCCCCGACAGCACATAAGAGGGCCGCACCAGCACCGGATAGCCGCCCAGCGCGTGCGCCGCCTGATCGATATCAGCGACGGCAGTGGCAGTGGTCCAGCGCGGCTGATCGATGTGCAGCGTGTCGCACAGCGCCGAAAAGCGCGCGCGATCTTCGGCTTTGTCGATGGACTCGGCGGTGGTGCCTAGCAGCTTCACTCCCGCCTGATGCAGCGGCACTGCCAGTCGGTTTGGCGTCTGCCCGCCCATCGCGCCCAGGACGCCGACGAAGGGTTGACCCCAGCTCTGGTGCAGCTCCCACAGGTCCAGCACCACTTCCAGCGACACCTCGTCGAAGATTAGGCGGTCGCACAGGTCGTAGTCGGTGCTGACCGTCTCTGGGTTGCAGTTGAGCAGCGTGACCGGCTGGCCCAGTTCGCGCGCGGCGCTGGCGGCAGCGACACAGCAGTAGTCAAACTCGACGCTGGAGCCGATGCGGTAGCAGCCCGAGCCGAGCAGCAGCACATGCGGCACTTCTGGCGGTCCGCCATCATCGGCAGTCGCCGAGTAGGTCAGATACAGATAGTTGGTCTGCGCGGGGTGCTCACCGGCCAGCGTGTCAATCTGCCGCAGGTGGGGTCGAATGTGCAGTGCGCGGCGGCGATCGCGGACGCTCTTTTCGTCGCAGCAGAGCGCTTGGGCCAGGGCTCGATCGGAAAAGCCCGCCTCTTTGGCCGCTTGCAGCAGCGGAGGTGTCAGCGCCGCTAAGCTGCCCAGCTGGTGCAGGTGCTGACGCTGCGCAATCAGCTGTGCCATCTCGCGCAGGAAGAGCTTGTCGATACGGGTGAGGGTCGCGGCTTCCTCGACGGTCATGCCCAGAGCAAAGGCGCGCGCCAGTACAAACACCCGCTGCGTCGTCGGTCCTTGCAGCGCGGCGCGCACGGCGGTCAGGTCAGGCAGCGGCAGGTGCTGTGGGTCCAGGCCGTCGGCGCCGACTTCGATCATGCGCAGCGCTTTTTGCAGCGCTTCCCCGAAGCTGCGACCGATGGCCATGACCTCGCCGACCGACTTCATCTCGGTGCCGATGGACAGGTCGGCGCCGTGGAACTTCTCTAGGTCCCAGCGCGGCACCTTGCACACGATGTAGTCGAGCGCGGGCTCAAAGCAGGCGGTGGTGGTGCGAGTGATGGCGTTTTTTAGCTGCGGCAGCGTATAGCCCAGCGCCAGCTTGGCCGCGACGTAAGCCAGCGGATAACCGGTCGCCTTGGACGCCAGCGCTGAGGAGCGCGACAGCCGCGGATTGACCTCGATCACCACAAACCGCGCCGAGTGCGGGTCCAGCGCAAACTGGATGTTGCACTCGCCGATGATGCCCAGGTGGCGGATGGCGCGGAAGGCCGCGTCGCGCAGCGTCTGGTGCTCGTCGTCCGAGAGGGTCTGGCTAGGCGCGACCACGATCGACTCGCCGGTGTGCACGCCCAGCGGGTCGACGTTTTCCATGTTGCAGACCGCGATGCAGTTGTCGTCGGCGTCGCGGACTAGCTCGTACTCCAGCTCTTTCCAGCCGGTCAGGCACTGCTCCAGCAGCACTTGTGGGACCCCGGCCAGGGCGCGCTCGACGGCAGCCTCCAGCTCGGTGGCGGTGTGAACGACTGCCGAGCCGCGACCGCCCAGCGAGAAGCCCGCGCGCAGCACCAGCGGAAAGCCGATCTCGCGTGCGGCGTCCAATGCGGCGGCCACCGACGTGACCGTGCGACCGCGCGCCAGGGCGATGCCCAGCTCGGCCAGCTTGTCGGCGAAGATCTGTCGGTCTTCACAGGCGCGGATGGCCTCAATCGAGGTCCCCAGCACCCGCACCCCCAGTCGCTTCAGCACGCCTGAGTCGCACAGCTGCAGCCCGCAGTTCAGCGC
>JAGNNG010000417.1 GCA_017990795.1 Deltaproteobacteria bacterium | reverse complement strand
CCTCCGGTCAAAAGCCGCAGCCAGGTCCTTGCTGACCGGTTGTCTGCTTTTCTTGGTACCCCTGCCCCACTGTGTTGCCGTCCCCTCATCGGTGCTCCTTGCAGCTAAGCCGCTCGCGGCTGCCAAAGTTTTACTGTTTGCGCTCGCGCTTTTCCGTCGGTGGCTGCGCTGCTGCCACAAGAAATCGGCCCTGCGCGGCCTCGCAAGCTCCCCCCGAAAAGTCCCAGCGAGCCATCACGCGCGCCAGCCACTGAGGGCAGGCGCTTGCTGGATCGCTTCTAGGCGCAGTTCCAATGGTAGACGGAAGATCGCAAAATTGCCGCGCCCACCTGTCGGCCACCTTGGGCACCAAGCGCGCAAAGACCCACAAATCAGCGCGCTTGCTGCGCTCTTCTGCTGGCGCAGAAGCGTCGTGCAGCCTGGCGGTAGACAGCTTCGCGGCGAGCATGCTTTGCTCGGGGTATGCGACAGCTCACGATCTCGACTGGGTGGCAGTGCAAGACGCCGACAAGCGAAAAAGAGGCCGCGCAGCAGCAAGCGCCAGCAGGTGACGGCTGGGTGCCCGCGCAAGTACCGGGGACTGCGGCGCTCGCGCTCACCGAGGCGGGGCTGTTGCCAGACCCTTATCGCGTGGCCCACCACGAGCGCTGGGCCCAGACCTTTGGCGAAGATGCCCTGTTTCGCTGCAGCTTTGACGTTCCGCCACAGCTACAAGGCCGCCCCCTGCTGCTGTGCCTAGAGGGTCTGGATACGGTGGCCACGGTCTTTGTAAACGGCAGCGAGGTCGCACGCAGCGACAACATGTTTGTGCCGCTGCAGTTGCGCATCGAAAGCCTGCTGCGCCCGCACCAAAACGAGCTGCTACTGGTGTTTACGTCCGCCCTGCGAGCCGGTCAGCAGCGTCAGCAAGAACACGGCGCCCGAGCGGTCTGGAACGGCGACCCCAGCCGCGTCTACGTCCGCAAAGCGCAGTATCACTGGGGCTGGGACTTTGGCATGGCGCTGCTGTCGATGGGACCCTGGCAACCCGTGCGCTTGGTCGCCGCCGATGGACGTATCGCCGAGGTCCACGCGCCGATCGTCGTCACCGAGGACCTCACAAGCGCGCAAGTCGCCGTAACCGCAACCATCGAGTGTGCGCCCAGCCCCTTTGTCAGCAGCGAGCTGGAAGTAGAGCTGCAGTTGCTATCGCCAAGTGGCACGGTGGTGGCGACGCAGACCCAGCGCCAGCCCGCAGGCAACGCGGTGATCACACACACGTTTTCAGTCGAGCAGCCAGCGCTGTGGTGGCCTCGCGGATACGGCGCGCAGCCTCTGTATACGCTGCAGGTGCTACTGCGCAGCGGCGACGAGGTTTTAGACCAGCAGCAGCTCAAGCTCGGCATCCGTCACCTGCGTGTCTGTGAAGAGGTTCAGCGCGACGGTGCACCCGGCTTTTACTTTGCGATCAACCACCAGCCGATCTTCTGCGGCGGAGCCAACTGGATTCCTGCCGACATCCAGACCACCCGAGTAACGCCTGCACTGACGCGCCAGCTGGTCAGCGAAGCGGCAGCAATGGGCTGCACAATGCTGCGGGTGTGGGGCGGCGGCATCTACGAGAGCGATGCTTTCTACGAAGCCTGCGACGAGCTGGGGCTGCTGTGCTGGCAAGACTTTATGTTCGCTTGCGGGATGTATCCGGGCCTCGATGGCTTTGCTGCGAGTGTGCAGGCCGAAGCCGCCGTCGCGATTCGACGCCTGCGTCACCACCCGAGCATCGTGCTGTGGGCGGGCAACAACGAAGACTATGCAATTGCGCAGTCCACCGGCTGCTACGACGGACCGAGCACGACCATCCCAACGCCGGCTGGCCCCAGCGAAAAGGCGCGCTTTGACGGCAGACGCATCTACGAGCAGACGCTGGCCGAGCAGGTGCGCAGCCTCGATCCGACGCGGATGTACTGGCCGGGCAGTCCTTACAGTCGACACAGCGCCGACCCCAACGACAAGCGCGAGGGCGATCGCCACATCTGGGAGGTCTGGCACTCGCCGCTGCGTGACTACCAGGACTATCCCCAGCTGGCCGGGCGCTTCGTCAGCGAGTTTGGCATGCAAGGCGTACCGTCGGAAAAGACGCTGGAGCGAGCGCTCTTGCCGGGTGCAGTGACGCAGGAGCGACTGCCGCTGCTCAACAAAGGCCAGGACGGCCCGATGCGGCTAAGCCACTACATCGAGCACAACCTAGGCGAGTCAAGCAGCCTGGCGACCTATGCCTATGCCACGCAGCTGCTGCAAGCCGAGTCGCTGGCTTACGCGATGCGGGGCTTTCGGCGACGGTTTGGTGGACCGGGAGGGCAGCTCACCAGTGGCGCTCTGCTGTGGCAGCTAAACGACTGCTGGCCGGGCATCAGCTGGTCGGTGCTGGAGTACCTGGACGCTCAAGCCCAGGCCACCGGGCAGCGAATCACGCGCAAGCCGAGCTTTTATGCCGTCAGGCGCGAGCTACAACCGCTGGTGCTTGGCATGGCGCCAGCGACCGATGGAGCAGTCCAGGTGTGGGCGGGACAGACGGCGGGCCGAGTGCTCAGCGCTCGGCTGGTGCTGCGCGCATTTTTCCTGGACGGCACTTTGCATGCGACCAAAGAGCTTGCGGTGCAGCTGCGACCCAACCAGACCACCGAGCTTGGCGCGCTGATGCTGCCAACTGCGAGCCAGCCGGTCATCGTTGGTGCGCAGCTGTGGCAAGAGGGAACGCTGCTTGCGCGCTCGGTGCTGTGGCCGCAGCCACTGCGCTCGCTACCGCTGCAAGATCCGCAGCTAGCGGTAACCCTTGAAACGACCGCTGCAGGCACGGCCCAAGCAGTCATTGTCGCCCGCAAGCCCGCCAAAGCGGTGCTGCTGTCCGGCGGGGATTCTGTGCAGCTGGCCGATAACCTGCTTGATCTGCTGCCTGATGAAGTGCTGAGCGTGCCGCTGTCCGGCATACCCACCGCGCCACTGCAGGTCCGCAGCCTGTACTCGGAGCTGCGACGATGAGCACCAAGCGGCCTTTTGGCCCAGCGGAACCAACGACCCCAAGCGACGG
>JAGNNG010000415.1 GCA_017990795.1 Deltaproteobacteria bacterium | reverse complement strand
CATCCAGGGCCGGCGACTGCTCGCGAAACTGCTGATAGCGCTGCAGCGCCTCGCCGGGACGATCCAAGCGAAACAGCGACCGCCCGATATTGAGCAGCAGCCTCGGCTCAGCCCGCGTCGCGTACGCAGCTTCAAACTCGGTTAGCGCATCGCCGTAGTTTTTGGCTTCGTAGAGCTGAAACCCATTCTCGCGGTGGACGCGACAGACTTCGCTCTGGTCACACAGCGGCACCCGAGCGGCCTGCCCCACTCCCGGGACGACCGCGCCCGCAGCTGCGACCAGACAGCCCACAGCCAGCGCGTTAACCAGGCGCCTGCCCCGAGAGGCTGACCCGTGGAGGCGCATCCGCAAGGCTACTCGAACACCCGGTTAATGGGCTTGATCGGCTCGTCGGCGATGACCTTGAGCTTGATGGTCTCGCGCTTGCCCTTGCTGTCGTTTACCAGCATCAGGGTGTGATTGCCAGGCGAGACCGGATAGTCCCGCAGCGGGGTCTGCTGCAGCTTCTTGTTGTCGAGGTAGACAATCGCCCACGGCCTCACCGTCACCGTCAAGAGCGGCTTAACGGCCTTTTTGACCTCTTTGTCCTTCTTGCGCTTGCCCTTTTTGCCGTCGTCTTCGTCGGTCTTGGCTACCTTGTCGGGGGTCTTCTCTGGTGTCTTTTCTGGCGTCTTCTCTGGCGCCTTGTCCGTGACCTTGTCTCCGTCATCGGGCTTCTTCTCGGGCGGCTTCTTGTCGCCGTCACCGTCGGGATCTTTGACACCGATGCGCTCGTCAAACACCGAGGGGTCCACGCCCTTGCCAGCTTTGCTTCCGGCCTTGGCCAGCTTCACACGCAGAGGCGGACGCTGCTTGTCGGTAAACGGCACCGTCGCTTCGTAGGCGTCATAGCCCGGCAGCGTGATGCGCACCTTCGCCACTTTGCCAATCTCGCCTTTGAGCTCAGCCTCGGTGGAAGACTTCTTTTCAATCACTTCACCGTCGACCTGCACCTCTGCCCCAGGCGGCTCGATGAGGATCTGCACCTTGCGGCTGGCAGCCAAAAAGATCGGAGCGCGCGAGGGCGCTTGTCCCGGTCCCGGCGGCCAGATGCGGTTCGCAATAGCGGTGGTCGTCAGCGCCAGCGCAATCGCGATCGCAGGCCCAATCACCCAGCGCAGCGTCGGCGAGATCCCGGGATTGGCCACCGCCAACGGAAACGCCACTCCTGCTGGACGCATCGCCATCGGTCCTGGCATGCCTCGCATCGACCCCGGCGGCAGCGTCTGCTGCATATTTGGATTGCCAGAGGGGCCCGACGGTAGCTGCGGCGCAGGCATGGCAAACATCGTTGCCTGCTGATGCGGCAGACCCTGACTTGGACCCGGCGGCAGCTGCGGTGCCTCGGCAATCATGGTGCGCGCGCCTGCGGCTGCGGCCATGTTCTGCGACATCACAGGCTGCCCGCCGCCGCCATAATTCGGGGGCAGCTGCGGTGGGGGTAGCTGCGGCCCGCCAGAGGGCGTCATCAGCGTCGCCATACCTGCAAACGGCGGAGCCGCAGGCGGAGGCAACATGGGCGGAGCCGAACCGGCAGGCAGCACCACACTGGCCGCACCCGCTGCTGCGGGCGGACTTGGGAGCTGGGGAGCCTCGGCGATCATCGTCCGCGCCCCTTGCGGAGCGGGATTGTAAGGAACGGCTGCCGGGGCCGACGACATTGCGCCTGTGCGATTGCCGCCCAGAGCTGCGGCCACCTCGGGTGGCAGCTCGGTGGCGATCTGCGTTTTCTGTTCGGATCCTGCCATGTTGCTCCGTGCCGCTGCCGATAAAGGGGCTGGCGGTGGTGAAGAGCCCGCGCTAGGGCTGGTTGCGGCGGGTGGGATCGCAGCTGGGGGCGTCAGTGGCGACGCCGGAGGTGTGGTCACGCGACGCTGGTCAGAGCGCGGTGCCGGAGGTGGTGGTGGCGTCGACTGCGCAGACCTGGAGACCGCGGGCGCGGCAGCCTCCGCAGCGCGAGCTGGCTGCGGGGCCTGTGACGGCGAAGGAGCTGGCTCCTCAGAGAGGATCTCAACATCCAGGGCCGAGCCCGTCGTTGTGACCGAGCGCTCGGGCTCTGATGCTGGGGCTGGGGCTGCCGCTGGAGCCAGTATCGGGGCCGCCGGAACCGGACCAGCAGCGGTCGGCTTCGCAGCAGCTGGCTTGTCTTTTTTAGGCAGCTCGATTGCCGGCGGCAGCGTATCCATCCGAGGCGCGCTCAGCATCGACTGCAGCACCTTGGTCCAGTTACGCGTCTTTTCCGGAAACAGCGTCTGCATAAACTCGCCCAGGCCCTGCGCCTCGTACGCGTACTGCGGCAGCGCACACAGCACTCGCGCCACTTCACCCGCAGACTGGTAGCGATTGGCGCGATTGGGCACCAGCATCTTGAGGACGATCTTTTCGACCTCCTCAGGAATCTCTGGGTTGTACTGACGGGGCGGTGGCACCACACCGTCGCGCACTCGACGCACCACGTCGTGCTCGTCGGGGCCAAAGAACAGGCGATGCCGCGTCAACAGCTCCCAAAAGACAATCCCCATCGAGTAGATGTCGGTGCGACCGTCGAGCGGCTGACCGGTGATCTGCTCGGGGCTCATGTAGGCCAGCTTGCCTTTGACGGTACCCGTCGTCGGGGCCGAAGCGCGCTCAGCCACCTTGGCGATCCCAAAGTCACTGATCTTCACGTCGCCCGAGAAGCTAATCAGGATGTTGTGCGGCGAGACATCGCGATGAACGATCTCAAGCTGCTTGCCGTGATCCAGGCGCGTGTGGGCGTAGTGCAGACCCTTGAGCGCCTCGGCAATCATGTAGATCGTGACGGGAATGGGGAACCAGACGCCCGACTTCGCCGCCGCTTTCTCAGCCAGCCGCAGGTCGCGTCCCTCGACAAGCTCCATCGCCAGGTAGTAGCGATCCCCTTCCTTGTCGAAGTCGAAGATCTGCACGATGTTCGGGTGGTGCATCTTGGCGACAAGACGCGCCTCGTCGATAAACATCCGCACCGACTCTTCGTCGCCGGTAAACTTGGGCAGGATGCGCTTGATGACCA